>NZ_JBSFET010000005.1:0-195947 GCF_053594575.1 Streptomyces sp. NPDC001880 | reverse complement strand
ACGGTCTGCCCAAGTACAACGAGTACAAGAAGGCCGACAGCGACCACCTCCTGGAGACCACCGGCCGCGAGCTGCGCAAGCTCATGAGCTGGGTCAACGACGAGGACGCGTAACACCGACGCTTCCGGGGCGGGTCCGCGGACCCGCCCCGGAAGCGTCTTCCGCTTCACCGCTGGAAGAGGCGCCGTCGTACGTGTGTACAAGTCGTCCACCCCCAAGTGGGTGATCCTTCCAACGGGGCGCAATATGCGTCCTGGCGCATGACTACACTTCTCCACACATACACGCGTCAGGCCCACAGTGTCGTGCGTCTTCCACGCGGCAAGCCCCTCCACCGCCTGCGGCCGTCGGGACGGCCGTCCGCACTGGACCTGTGAGGACTCACGTGAGCTCGAAACCTGTCGTACTCATCGCTGAAGAGCTGTCGCCCGCCACGGTGGACGCGCTGGGACCGGATTTCGACATCCGGCACTGCAACGGCGCGGACCGCGCCGAGCTCCTCCCCGCGATCGCCGATGTCGACGCCATCCTGGTGCGCTCCGCCACCAAGGTCGACGCCGAGGCCATCGCCGCTGCGAAGAAGCTGAAGGTCGTCGCCCGCGCGGGCGTCGGTCTGGACAACGTCGACGTCTCCGCCGCCACCAAGGCCGGCGTGATGGTCGTGAACGCGCCGACCTCCAACATCGTCACCGCCGCCGAGCTGGCCTGCGGCCTGCTCGTCGCCACCGCGCGCAACATCCCCCAGGCCAACACCGCCCTCAAGAACGGCGAGTGGAAGCGCTCCAAGTACACCGGCGTCGAGCTCAGCGAGAAGACCCTCGGTGTCGTCGGCCTCGGCCGCATCGGCGTCCTGGTCGCGCAGCGCATGTCGGCCTTCGGTATGAAGATCGTCGCGTACGACCCCTATGTGCAGCCCGCGCGTGCCGCGCAGATGGGCGTCAAGCTCCTCACGCTCGACGAGCTGCTCGAAGTCGCCGACTTCATCACGGTGCACCTGCCCAAGACCCCCGAGACGCTCGGCCTGATCGGCGACGACGCGCTGCACAAGGTGAAGCCCTCGGTCCGCATCGTCAACGCCGCGCGCGGCGGCATCATCGACGAGGTGGCGCTCGCCTCCGCGCTCAAGGAGGGCCGCGTCGCCGGCGCCGGCCTCGACGTGTACGCGAAGGAGCCCTGCACGGACTCCCCGCTGTTCGAGTACGACCAGGTCGTCTGCACCCCGCACCTCGGCGCCTCCACCGACGAGGCCCAGGAGAAGGCGGGCATCGCGGTCGCCAAGTCCGTGCGCCTGGCCCTCGCCGGTGAGCTCGTGCCGGACGCGGTCAACGTCCAGGGCGGCGTGATCGCCGAGGACGTGCGCCCGGGTCTGCCGCTCGCCGAGAAGCTCGGCCGGATCTTCACCGCGCTCGCGGGCGAGGTCGCGGTCCGCCTCGATGTCGAGGTCTACGGCGAGATCACCCAGCACGACGTCAAGGTGCTCGAACTCTCCGCGCTCAAGGGTGTCTTCGAGGACGTCGTCGACGAGACCGTCTCGTACGTCAACGCCCCGCTCTTCGCGCAGGAGCGCGGTGTCGAGGTCCGCCTCACCACCAGCTCCGAGTCGCCGGACCACCGCAATGTGGTCACCGTCCGCGGTACGCTCTCGGGCGGCGAGGAGGTCGCGGTCTCCGGCACGCTGGCCGGGCCCAAGAACCTCCAGAAGATCGTCGCCGTCGGCGAGTACGACGTGGACCTGGCGCTGGCTGACCACATGGTGGTGCTGCGCTACGAGGACCGTCCCGGTGTCGTCGGTACGGTCGGCCGGATCCTCGGCGAGGCCGGTCTGAACATCGCGGGCATGCAGGTCTCGCGGGCGGACGTGGGCGGCGAGGCGCTGGTGGTGCTCACCGTCGACGACGACGTCCCGGCGTCGGTGCTCGCCGAGATCTCCTCGGAGATCGGTGCCACCTCGGCCCGCACGGTGAACCTGACCGACTGACGGTTACGGCGTTTCCACGTACCCGGCATGTAGACGTGCGTTTTACACGTACGTCTACGCGCCGGGTACGCTGCTGTCATGGGACACCGTGAGGATCTGCTCGAAGGCGCGAAGCGCTGCCTGCTGGAGAAGGGGTACGCCCGGACGACGGCACGCGACATCGTGGCCGCCTCCGGTACGAACCTCGCCTCCATCGGCTACCACTACGGCTCCAAGGAGGCGCTGCTCAACCTCGCCTTCCTCAAGATGACGGAGGAGTGGGGCGATGTGCTCACCGAGAAGCCGGAGGCGGGCGTGGACGCCGACGGGCCCCGGTCGCCGCTCGACCAGTTCCGTGACACCTGGCAGCGGGTGATCGACAGCTATCAGGAGACCCGGTCCGTCTGGCAGCTCCAGATGGAGGTCGTCTCCCGGATCGACCAGGACCCGGAGCTGCGGAAGGCCCTGATGGGGCCGCAGCGCGAAGGCCGTGACGGGCTCGCCGAGAACATGCTCGGGATCGACCCGGAGAAGGACCCGGAGAGGGCACGGGTGGCCGGGCTCTTCTGCCAGGCGCTGCTCGCGGGGGTGATGATCCAGTGGATGATGGACAGCGAATCCGCTCCGTCCGCACAGGACCTGACGGATGGGCTGAGGGTCGTGCTGGAGGGCCGGGCGGATCCGGACGAGAGGCGCTGAGGCCGCCCCCGATTGCCGGTCGGTCTAACTCCCGAGCCGCGCGCTCTTCAGCGCCATGTGCAGCAGCAGCCGGTCCTCGCCATCGTTCAGATCGAGTCCGGTGAGCTGCTGGATCCGGGAGAGCCGGTAGTAGAGCGTCTGCCGGTGTACGCCGAGTGCGGCGGCCGTCCGTGAAGCCTGGCCCGCGCAGTCGAGGAAGACCTCGGCGGTGCGGGCCAGATCCTTGTGCGGCGGGGCGAGCAGGGTGCGGACCGCGGGGTCCGCGGCTGCTTCCGCGGGGAGCGCGGTCAGCAGCCGGTACGGCCCGATCGCGGACCATTCGACGACCGGGCCGAACCGCGGCTCGGCCGTCGCCGCGCGGGCGGCGGCCACCGCCTCGTGCCAGGCCGAGGCCAGCTCGGTCAGACCCCGGCGGGGCACCGCGACCCCGGCCGCGGCGCCCCCGCCCGCGGTGGCACGCAGCCGGTCCGCGGCGGAGAGCGCCGGGTCGAGCACATCGGTGGAGCGCAGCCGGACCAGCGCGGCCAGGGCGGGCGACCCCGCGGCTCCGGGGATCGCGGCGAGCGCCGCCGTCGACGGCACCGTACGGACCGACGGCGGATCGTCCGGCCACGGGGCCACGCACACCACCGTGTGCAGCCCCTTCGCGTCCGGCCCCAGCGCCTCGTCCAGCGCGGCCACCGCCATGTCGCGCTGCCACCCCCGCGCGGCGGTCAGCACCGCGCCGAACTCCCGGGACGGATCGGTGCCCACCCGCGCCTCGTCGGCGAGCAGCGCCCCGATCCGGGCCGCCACCTCCATCGCCGCCTTCAGCTGTTCGTCGGTCGGCCCGGGGTCCGCGTCGAGCAGCCATACGTAGCCGAGCACGGCACCCCGATGATGAACCGGAAGACAGATCCGGTCCCGGAAGACACCGGCCTCCGGGGCTGCCGGAATGCGGACCGGGCCGGTGGCGCGGGTGATGCCGAAGCCCTCGAACCAGGCGCGGACGGCGGGCGTGGAGCGGCGGGTCAGGATCGAGCGGGTGCGGACCGGGTCCATCGCGTTGTCGTCGTCGCTGTCGTGGGCACCGAAGGCGACCAGGCCGAAGTCCCGGTTCTCCAGCGTCGCGGGGGCGCCGAGCAGCCCGGAGATCTCGTCGACCAGCTCCTGGTAATCGCCCTTCACCCGGCCATTCTCGCACCCCTTCAGACATATGTCTGAGAACCGGGGAACGGATGCGTGACAGCTGTCGATGGCACAGGATCGGAGAGATCCTTAGATTTCACGGTGGTTCTCCGTGCTGTACCGGTCTGTTCCCCATCTGCCGGTATGGCCCTCGTTCGTACTTTCCGTGGAGGTGCCCCGTGCTGGGTCCCGTGATTCTCGCCGCGTCCCGCAGCGACAAGATGCGCCGCTTCGTCTCGGCCGCACCTGGCACCAAGCAGGTCGTCGACCGGTTCATCGCCGGTGAGACCGTCGACCAGGTCGTCCCGATCATCGAGGACGCCGCCGACAAGGGCCTCGAAGTCACCCTCGACGTGGTGGGCGAGGACATCACCACCCCCGGGCAGGCCGCCGACGCCCGCGACGCCTACCTCGAACTGATCGAGCGCCTCAAGGACCTGGGCCTGGGCACCAAGGCCGAGATGTCCGTCAAGCTCTCCATGTTCGGCCAATCCCTCCCGTTGCCCGCCGCCACCCTCGACGGAGAGCCCTCCGGGCTCGCTGCTCGATTCCCCGGCGGCCACGAGCTGGCGCTCGCCAACGTCCGCCCGGTCGTCGAGGCCGCCGCCGCGATCGGCACCACGGTTACGCTGGACGCCGAGGACCACACCACCCTCGACTCGATGTTCGCCATCCACGAGGAGCTGCGGAAGGACTACCCGCAGACCGGCTGCGTGATCCAGTCCTACCTGTTCCGCACCGAGGAGGACGCCCGCCGCCTGGCCGCCGCCGGCAGCCGCGTCCGCGTCGTGAAGGGCGCCTACAAGGAGCCCGCCTCCGTCGCGTACCAGGACAAGGCCGAGATCGACAAGGCGTACGTCCGCATCCTGCGGATCCTCATGGAGGGCGACGGATACCCGATGATCGGGTCCCACGACCCGCGTCTGATCGCCATAGCCCAGGAGCTGGGCCGCAAGGCCGGGCGCAAGCTGGACGAGTACGAATTCCAGATGCTGTACGGCATCCGCAGCGAGGAGCACCTCCGGCTCGCCGCCGAGGGCCACCGGATGCGCGTCTACACGGCGTACGGCACCGACTGGTACGGCTACTTCATGCGCCGTCTCGCGGAGAAGCCGGCGAACCTGCTGTTCTTCGGCCGCTCCATCCTCACCAAGGGCTGAGCCCCCTCCACCTCTCTACCCAAGGAGCAACGGAACTCATGGACGCTGTGACCCAGGTCCCCGCGCCGGTCAACGAGCCGGTCCACTCCTACGCCCCGGGCTCCCCGGAGCGTGCCCGCCTGGAGGTGAAGCTCAAGGAGCTCGCCGAGAACCCGATCGACCTTCCGATGACCATCGGCGGCGAGAAGCGGATGGGCGGCGGCGAGCGTTTCGACGTCGTGCAGCCGCACAACCACAAGGCCGCCATCGGTACGTTCGCCAATGCCACGCAGAAGGACGCGCAGGACGCGATCGACGCCGCGCTCGCCGCCGCCCCGGCCTGGCGCGCGATGTCCTTCGACGACCGCGCCGCGATCATCCTGCGCGCCGCCGAGCTGCTGTCCGGCCCGTGGCGCGAGACGATGGCCGCGTCCACGATGCTCGGCCAGTCCAAGACCGCGCAGCAGGCCGAGATCGACACCCCCTGCGAGCTCGTCGACTTCTGGCGCTTCAACGTGCACTACGCGCGCCAGATCCTGGCCGAGCAGCCCCCGGCCAACTCGCCGGGCGTGTGGAACCGCATGGACCACCGTCCGCTGGAGGGCTTCGTCTACGCGATCACGCCGTTCAACTTCACGGCCATCGCGGGCAACCTGCCCACCGCCCCCGCCCTCATGGGCAACGTCGTGGTGTGGAAGCCGTCCCCGACGCAGACCCACGCCGCCGTGCTGCTGATGCAGCTCCTGGAAGAGGCCGGTCTGCCCAAGGGCGTCATCAACCTGGTGACCGGTGACGGCATCGCCGTCTCCGAGGTGGCGCTGAACCACCGCGACCTGGCCGGTATCCACTTCACCGGCTCGACCCCCACCTTCCAGCACCTGTGGAAGACGGTCGGCAACAACATCGCCAACTACCGCACCTACCCGCGGCTCGTCGGCGAGACCGGTGGCAAGGACTTCGTCGTCGCCCACCCGTCGGCCGACCACGCCGTCCTGAAGACCGCGCTGACCCGTGGCTCCTTCGAGTTCCAGGGCCAGAAGTGCTCGGCCTCCTCCCGCGCGTACATCCCGGCCTCCATCTGGAACTCCGGATTCAAGGAGAAGTTCACCGCCGAGGTCGACGGCATCACCATGGGTGATGTCACCGACCTGTCGAACTTCATCGGCGCCGTCATCGACGACCGCTCGTTCGCCAAGAACAAGGCCGCGATCGACCGTGCCGCGGCCGACCCGTCCTGCACGATCGTCGCGGGCGGCACGTACGACGACTCGGTGGGCTACTTCGTCCGCCCGACCGTCATCGAGTGCACCGACCCGGCCAACGAGGTCTTCACGACCGAGTACTTCGGCCCGATCCTCGCCGTGCACGTCTACGAGGACGACAAGTACGACGAGATGCTGGAGCAGATGGAGTCGGTCTCCGACTACGCGCTGACCGGTTCCGTCATCGCGAACGACCGCGCCGCGGCCGCGTACACGATGGAGAAGCTGCGGTACGCCGCGGGCAACTTCTACATCAACGACAAGTCGACCGGTGCCGTCGTCGGCCAGCAGCCCTTCGGTGGCGGCCGTGCCTCGGGTACGAACGACAAGGCGGGCGCCCCGCAGAACCTGCAGCGCTGGACCCTGACCCGGGCCATCAAGGAGACGCTGGTTCCGCCGACCGATTACACCTACCCCCACCAGGGCTGATCCCCTCGGGGCGCCCCACCCCGGCGCCCCGCCATGAATTCCGCCTCCCGTCCGGTTCCCCTGCCGGCCGGGAGGCGGTTTCCATTTCCGGGACCGGTCCCCGGGGCAGGCGACGAAGCCGAGCCCCACGGTGAGCGTCCGGGAACCCCGGGCCGCCGCCCCGGCCAGCGACACCCAGGATGGCAGCGTCGCTGCGAGCCCGGCCGACTGAGTACCTGGTGGCCGTGATGCCTGAGAGGCTGGGGAACATGACCGAGGCGATCCTGCGTACCGCACACACCTGCCGGCTGGCCCCGGCCGCACTCGACGAGATCCGCGTCTTCCTGGACACCGCCTTCGAGGGCGACTTCAGCGACGACGACTGGGACCACGGCCTCGGCGGCATCCACGCATGGGTGCGCGACGGCAGTGGACTGCTGGCGCACGGCAGTGTCGTCCAGCGCCGGGTGGTCCACCTGGGCCGCTCGTACCGGATCGGCTACGTGGAGGCCGTGGCGGTCCGCGCGGACCGGCGCCGGGAAGGGCTCGGCGGGCGGATCATGGCCGCGCTGGAGGAGGTCGTCGACGGGGCGTACACGTTCGGCGCGCTGTCCGCGTCGGCCGCCGGGGCCGCGCTGTACACCGGGCGCGGCTGGCGGGTGTGGCCGGGGCGGGTCGCGGTGCAGGCGCGGTACGGGGTGGAGCGGTTGCCGGACGAGGAGGGCAGCACCTTGGTCCGCGGCGCGGCCGGCCGAGGGCTGCCCGTCGGCTCCGGGACGCTGGTCTTCGACTGGCGGGACGGCGACGTGATGTGAGCGACAGTCGCCCCGACGGGGCGGTCCGTCGGCCGTGTCACCCCCTCTGAACAGGCACGATGTCCTGCCGTCCGGGCTCTCGTCCGGAATCCGGGGAAGGCCGGCGGTAAACCACCGTCTCAGATAGTAGGAAGTCCGAGTAATTGTGGAGACAGACCGGCCGAGCTGCCCTACGTTTGTAGAAGCCGAACGTCACGCTAGATCCAGCGACTGGCGGTCGTGAGCGTGCGCCCCTGTGCAGGCAATCCCTGCGGCGCCGGCTCCCCGCCCCTTCCGGCACCTCGAAATCCTGATCTCGAAATCAGCTTCACGATTTTCGATCTCGAAATCCTCGCGATCTCAAGGAGTCGATCCATCATGGTTCAGACGACTGCCCGCCGTGTCCGCCGCGCCCACCGCCCGACCGAGTCGGAGCGCCGGAATGCCGCCGCCGCCCTCCAGCGAGCCCTCGACCGCAGGGACAACGGCGGTTCCACCGGTCACTGAGACCGGCTCTGCTCAGGCTCTGTTCAGCCCCGGCTGAACTCGAAGTGGTCGATGCGCTCGCCCGACTCGGCGAGCGCGGTGACCATCGTCCGGGCGTGCCGGCCGGGCGCCACCTCCACCTTCAGGAACGAGAGCCCTGCGCAGCGTGCCCCGGACCACCCCACGGTCCCGGTAACCCTGCCGCCGCCCTTGACAGCGGCGAGCCCGGTGCCGGTCTCGTACGCGGCACGCCGCGCCGGGGCGGCCGGGTGCGCAGATATTCGTGCTGCTCCGCCATGCTCATGTGGCCGACGGGCTTCTCGGAGATTCCGGATCGGGGATTCCGAACGGGGGATGTTCAGGGGGATGTCCATGGAGCGGAACATCCACCCACGGCCCGACACCGTGCCGTCGGGTAGGTGAGCGGTACACGCACAGCTCCCCGCGTGTCCGTATCGTGGACGTTACGTGTCATGGGGTGGGACGAGCAGTAGGGTGCGGACATGTCTCGCAGCATCAGTCTCGCAGTGATCCCCGGTGACGGTATCGGCCAGGAGGTCGTGGCCCAGGGCCTCAAGGTCCTCAACGCTGTTCTCCCAGAGGATGTGAAGCTGGAGACCAAGGAGTACGACCTTGGCGCCCAGCGCTGGCACCGCACCGGTGAAACCCTCCCGGACGCGGAGCTCGAAGCCCTCAAGGGCCACGACGCCATCCTGCTCGGTGCGATCGGCGACCCCTCCGTGCCGTCGGGTGTCCTGGAGCGCGGGCTCCTGCTGAAGCTGCGGTTCGCCTTCGACCACTTCATCAACCTGCGGCCGTCGAAGCTGTTCCCGAACACCGCGACGCCGCTGGCCGGCCGCCCGGACATCGACTTCGTCGTGGTCCGCGAGGGCACCGAGGGCCCGTACACGGGCAACGGAGGCTCGCTGCGCACCGGTACGCCGGCCGAGGTCGCCACCGAGGTCAGCGTCAACACCGCGTACGGCGTCGAGCGTGTCGTCCGTGACGCGTTCGAGCGGGCGAACGCCCGCCCGCGCAAGAAGCTGACGCTGGTGCACAAGAACAACGTCCTCGTGTACGCCGGCCACATGTGGAAGAACATCTTCGACAAGGTCGCGACCGAGTACCCCGAGGTCACCACCGACTATCTGCACGTCGACGCCGCGACGATCTTCTTCGTCACCCAGCCGGAGCGCTTCGACGTCATCGTCACCGACAACCTCTTCGGCGACATCCTCACCGACCTCGCCGCTGCCGTGACCGGCGGCATCGGCCTGGCCGCGTCCGGCAACATCAACCCGACGGGCGCCTTCCCGTCGATGTTCGAGCCGGTCCACGGCTCCGCCCCCGACATCGCGGGCCAGGGCAAGGCCGACCCGACGGCCACGGTCCTCTCCGTCGCCCTCCTGCTGCGCCACCTCGGCCACGAGGCCGAGGCCGTGCGCATCGAGGACGCCGTCTGTGCCGATCTCGCAGAGCGCGACGGCGTGACCAGCCGTACGACCGACCAGATCGGCGACGCGCTCGCGGTACGCGTAGCGAACTGACCCGACGACTCCGTTTCGAAGCCGCCGGGCAGCAGCCGCGCCCGGCGGCTTCACCTTGTGCGGCCCCGGGTGCGACCATCGACCACTGGACCGCAAACGCGTCGTTTCGTGCACGGCCACCCGGGAGCGATAATCGAACGGGGCCGCAGCTCGCGACAAAGCTCGGACGTCCTGTCTGGCAGGAGCGACGTGAGTGCGGTCCGACATACACAACGGTGAAGGACACGCACTCATGACGACGCCCACGATCGAGCTCAAGCCCTCCTCGAACCCGCTGTCCGACGCGGAGCGCGAGGCGAGCATGGTCAACCCCGGATTCGGCCGCCACTTCACCGATCACATGGTGACGATCAGGTGGACCGAGGGCCGCGGCTGGCACGACGCCCAGCTCGTGCCGTACGGACCGCTTTCGATCGATCCCGCCAACATGACCCTGCACTACGCGCAGGAGATCTTCGAGGGTCTCAAGGCGTACCGCCAGCCCGACGGCTCGGTCGCCACCTTCCGCCCCGAGGCCAACGCCAAGCGCTTCCAGGGCTCCGCCCGCCGGCTGGCCATGCCCGAGCTGCCCGTCGAGATGTTCATCGCGGCCTGTGACGCACTCGTCAAGCAGGACGAGGCCTGGGTTCCGGCGCACGGCGGCGAGGAGTCCCTCTACCTGCGCCCGTTCATGATCGCGACCGAGATCGGTCTCGGTGTGCGGCCCTCCAACGAGTACCTGTTCCTGGTCATCGCCTCGCCGGCCGGCGCGTACTTCCCCGGCGGTGTGAAGCCGGTCTCGATCTGGCTCTCCGAGAACCGGGTGCGCGCCGTCCCCGGCGGCCTGGGCGACGCCAAGACCGGCGGCAACTACGCCGCGTCCCTCCTCGCCCAGGCCGAGGCCGCCGAGAAGGGCTGCGACCAGGTCGCCTACCTCGACGCGGTCGAGCACAAGTGGGTCGAGGAACTCGGCGGCATGAACCTGTACTTCGTGTACGGGAACAAGATCGTCACCCCGACGCTGACCGGCTCGCTGCTCGCCGGTGTCACCCGTGACTCGCTGCTGAAGGTCGCCCGTGACCTCGGTTACGAGTCCGAGGAGGGCCGCGTCTCCATCGAGCAGTGGCGTGAGGACACCGCGAACGGCACCCTCACCGAGGTCTTCGCCTGCGGCACCGCGGCCGTCATCACCCCGGTCGGTACCGTCAAGTCCGAGGGCGGCGACTGGGCCCAGAGCGACGGCACGCCCGGCGAGGTCACGATGAAGCTGCGCGAGCGCCTGCTGGACATCCAGCGCGGCGTCGCCGAGGACACCCACGGCTGGATGCACCCCCTCGGCTGATCAGCCGGTTCCGCGCAGACGAAGGCCGCGCCCGGCAAACAGCCGGGCGCGGCCTTCGTCGTGCTGTGCCCGGCTGTCGCCATGCCCTGATCTGTGCAGTCGCATACCACCGTGGCGCTTTCGGTACATCACTCGAATCGTCGAACTGTCGTTTCTGGATCAAGCGCTACAGGGTCTGCACAAGTGAATCCGCGGAGTCCGTGATGCGGCTCTCCAGGTTGCGGAAAACCAACTGACCGGTGAATGAAGGGGAGTTAAGTTGTCGGCTCCGCGATCAAGTGCGGACTGACCAACAACAAACGGGAGAATGAATCGAAAGCTGGCCGTCGGCGTGCTCGCCGCCGGACTCTTTCCGGCCGGTGCGGGGACCGCGTTCGCAGGTGCGACCGGAGGGAACAAGGACATCGGGGCGACTGCCTCGTGGCACAAGATCCCGACGCTCTCGAGCTCGGGCGTCAAGTTCAAGAACGGTTACTACAAGTTCGAGGCGCCTGGCGCCAAGCACGGAGCCTTCCACTGGAAGGGCGACCTCCAGGACACCTCTGCGGGCGACGGCCACAACGTCCATGTTCAGGTCAAGGTCGAGGGGTACAGCTGGAACCGCTACAACGGCAAGCAGAAGAAGACCGTCCACAAGGACTACTACACGTACGACGGCGCCGCCCGGTGCACCAGCGACGCCTGGATACGTGCCTGCCGTGACCGCGGCTCGTTCCACCCCGACAACTGCTCGGTGGCCAAGCACTACATGAGCGAGCGGCTCCGGCAAGTCCTCGCTGCTGTACTGCCTCGCGGGCGTGTTGCCGCCCGCCCGGGGCCAGGTGCGGTTCGAGGGCCGGGCCTACGACCAGCTGGACGACGAGGACATCAGCGCGCTGCGCCGCGAGCGGTTCGGTTTCGTCTTCCAGTACGGCGAGCTGCTCCCCGAGCTGACCATCGAGGAGAACACCGCCCTGCCGCTGCGTCTCGCCGGACAGCGCAAGCGCCCCGCCCTCGAAGCGGCCGGCGAGGTGCTCGACCGCCTCGGTATGGCCGACCTGCGTGAGCGCCGCCCCTCGCAGGTCTCCGGCGGGCAAAGCCAGCGCGTGGCCGTCGCGCGGGCGCTCGTCCACCGGCCCGCCGTGGTCTTCGCCGACGAACCGACGGGCTCGCTCGACAGCGCCAACGCGGCCACGGTCCTGCAGGAATTCCTCGGACTGGCCCGCTCGCAGGGCACCGCCGTGCTCCTGGTCACCCATGACCCGAACGTGGCCGCTCGGGCCGACCGGCGTTACACCATGGCCGACGGCGTGCTCGAGTCGAAAGGCCCGGCCTCATGAGGGAGTTCCTCCTCGGCCTGCGTCTGCTGTTCGGCACCCAGCGCGTCAACGCCGCCGAGACCGTCGTCGCGGCGCTGCTCGGTGCGGCACTCGGGCTCGCCGAGTTCTGGCTGCTCAACCAGATCATGGCCAGGACGGGCCTGCCCGGCCTGAAGTGGTACCCCGGCGACGGTGCTCTGTCCGCCACCACCCTCGCCGTCTGCCTGCTCGGCTGCCCCGCTCTCGCCTGGTTCGTCGGCCGGGCCAGTGCCCGTGCCGCTGCCGCCGATCCGCTCAGCACCCGGCGCACGGCAGTGCCCCGTGCGCCCCGCCTCTGGGGCGGCCTCTTGTTCGTCAGTGGGCTCGGCATCGTCGTCGGCTACTGCGCGACCGGTTTCACCGACCACCCGGCGCAGAGCACCGGCATGAACTCCCTGCTGGTTCCCGGGGGTGTGCTGCTCACCGGGCTCGGCCTCGTGATGACGATGCCGCTGCTCTCGTACGCCCTGGCCAGGTGGCTCGCCCGGTCGGGCAGTCTCGCGCTCAGCATGGCCATGCGGCGCAACGAAGTCGAACCCGGCAGTGCCATGCGTGTGGTCACCGGCCTGGTCCTGCTGGTCTTCTCCGCGTCGCTCGCCCAGGGCGTCCTGGTGGAGGAACGCCAGATCACCCACAACGACTCACCGTCGCAGGAGTACAGCCTGTCGCAGTCCCGGCTCACCGAGGACCAGCAGCGGCGACTGCGCGACATTCCCGGCGTGGCCGCGCACGCCCTCGTCATGGAGCCGCGGACGGATCCCGATGCCGCGCCCGACGCGCAGGCCCCGGCTCTGGTCGCCACCTGCGCGCAGTTCGCGAAGCTGGTTCGGCACGCCGAGGGCTGCGTCGAGGGCAAGGTGCTCCGCCTCAGGGACCCGCAGGTCTCCGATCAGCCGCTCACCACCTCCACCTTCCGCCTGGCGGCGGGCGGAAGGCAGGCCTCGCTGAAGGTCGAAGTGCCGCGCGCCACCGTGCTGTTCGACGGCTTCGATGTCACCAACGTGCCCAGTCCCGGTCTGCTCGTACCGCCCTCGGCGCTCCCGGCGCACGCGAAGCCGGTCTCCGGCAGGCTCGTTCTCGCCGGCGCTTCCGACCCAGCGAGTGTGCGCGCGGTCCTCGACCGTATCGGCGCCATCGCACCGACCGCCGACGTGGACCCGGCCGGCATCAACATCGACGGTCTCCAGCAGATCACCGTCATCGAGACACTGCTCGCGCTCGGCATGGTGATGGGTCTGGTCATCGGCGTTGCCGCGTTCCTTGTCTCCGTCACCGACCGGGCCGTGGAACGCCGCCCGCAGGTGACGGCGCTTTCCCTGCTCGGAGCCCGGGCGCGCACCCTGCGGCTGGTCCAGTGCACGCAGGTGCTCCTGCCGCTCGCCATCGGTCTCGTTCTCGCGCTGGTGGCAGGCAAGGCCGCTGAGTCCGCTTATCTGATCACGGGCGGTGGCGAGATCTTCTGGGACGGCGCGGGGGTCCCCCTGCTGGTGGCCGCCATGGCCGGCGTTCTCGTGCTCGCGACGGTGGGCACCTGGCCCTTGGCCGGGCGCCGCATCGATCCGGAGCTCATCCGCCGCGACTGACCCGGGTCGGCACCGGCGGTCCCCCGTGGGAGCGGGAGACCGCCAGGCGCGGCTTCCGTATGTGCCCGGACACGTCCGCCGGCTCCTGGAGTGTGCCCTCTCACACACTTAGAGCACTGCTCCAAGTGTGAGTTAGAGTGCTGCTCTAACCGAGAGGTGTGGAGACGTGCGACTGACTCCTACGGAACGTGACCGGCTGCTGCTCTTCAGCGCCGCCGAACTGGCGCGGGCCCGCCGCGCCCGGGGGCTCAGGCTCAATGTCCCCGAGGCGACCGCCCTGATCGCGGACACGGTCTGCGAGGCTGCCCGGGACGGGCGCCGGCTGGCCGAGGCCATCGAGGCCGCCCGGTCCGTGCTCGGCCCCGACGACGTGCTGCCGGGCGTCGCCGATGTCGTCACCGAGGTCCATGTGGAGGCCGTCTTCGACGACGGCTCGCGGCTCGCCGTGGTCTCCCGGCCGCTCGGCGACGGGCTGGGCGACGAGGCGCCCGGGGCCGTCCTCCCCGGGCCCGCCACACCCGAGCCGGAGCCCGCGGTGCGGCTGACCGTCCACAACACCGCGACCGTGCCGGTCTCCGTGACCTCGCACTTCCACTTCTTCGAGGCCAACCCCCGGCTCGACTTCGCCCGCGCGAGGGCCTACGGGATGCGGCTCTGCGTTCCTGCCGGGTCCTCCGCCCGGTTCGGTCCCGGCGAAACCGTCGAGGTGGGGCTCGTTCCCATCGGTGGCGACCGGATCGCGATCGGCTTCGCGGGCCTGGTGGACGGCCCGCTGGACGCCCCCGGCGCGCGCGAAGAGGCCCTGCGACGCGCCGCCGCCTGCGGATATCTGGGAGCTGAGCGATGAGCATCGATCCGTACGAGTACGCCTCCGTGCACGGCCCGCGCGCCGGGGACCGGGTCAGGCTCGGCGACTCCGGTCTGACCGTCCGCGTCGAGTCCGACGCGCAGGCGTACGGCGAGGAGTTCCTCGCCGGCTTCGGCAAGACCGCCCGCGACGGGCTGCACCTCAAGGCCGCCGCCGTCCGCGACACCTGCGACATCGTCATCAGCAACGTGCTGGTCATCGACGCCGTGCAGGGCATCCGCAAGGTGTCGATCGGCATCCGTGAGGGCCGGATCGCGGCGATCGGCCGGGCCGGCAACCCGGACACCCTCGACGGCGTCGACGTCGTCGTCGGCACCGGCACGACCATCGTCTCCGGCGAGGGAATGATCGCGACGGCGGGCGCCGTCGACACCCATGTCCACCTGCTCTCGCCCCGGATCATGGAGGCCTCGCTCGCCTCCGGCGTCACCACCATCATCGGCCAGGAGTTCGGCCCGGTCTGGGGCGTCGGCGTCAACTCGCCCTGGGCGCTGCGCCACGCCTTCAACGCCTTCGACGCCTGGCCGGTCAACATCGGCTTCCTCGGCCGGGGTTCGTCCTCCCACCAGGCCCCGCTGGTCGAGGCGCTCGCCGAGGGCGGGGCCTGCGGCTTCAAGGTGCACGAGGACATGGGCGCCCACACCCGCGCCCTGGACACCGCGCTGCGGGTCGCCGAGGAGCACGACGTCCAGGTCGCCCTGCACAGCGACGGGCTGAACGAGTGCCTGTCGGTCGAGGACACCCTGCGCGTCCTGGAGGGCCGCACGATCCACGCCTTCCACATCGAGGGCTGCGGCGGCGGACACGTCCCCAACGTCCTCAAGATGGCGGGCGTCGAGAACGTCATCGGCTCGTCCACCAACCCGACGCTGCCCTTCGGCCGGGACGCCGTCGCCGAGCACTACGGGATGATCGTCTCCGTACACGACCTCAAGACGGACCTGCCGGGCGACGCCGCCATGGCCCGCGACCGCATCCGCGCCGGGACGATGGGCGCCGAGGACGTGCTGCACGACCTGGGGGCCATCGGCATCACCTCCTCCGACGCGCAGGGCATGGGACGGGCCGGTGAGACGGTGCGCCGCACCTTCGCGATGGCCGGGAAGATGAAGGCCGAGCTCGGCCCGATGGACGGCGACGGCCCGGCGGACGACAACGCCCGGGTGCTGCGCTACATCGCCAAGCTCACCATCAACCCCGCCATCGCCCACGGCCTTTCGCACGAGATCGGGTCGATCGAGACCGGGAAGATGGCCGACATCGTGCTGTGGCGGCCCGAGTTCTTCGGCGCGAAGCCGCAGCTCGTACTGAAGTCCGGCTTCCCCGCGTACGGGGTCACGGGCGACCCGAACGCCGCCACCGACACCTGCGAACCCCTGGTCCTCGGGCCGCAGTTCGGGGCGTACGGAGCCACCGCCGCCGACATCTCCGTGGCCTTCGTCTCGCAGGCGGCGGCCCAGCTCGGCGCCGACTCGATGCCCACCCGCCGCCGCCGCGTCGGCGTGCGCGGCACCCGGGGCATCGGCCCCGGCGACCTGATCCACAACTCCCGTACCGGCGAGGTCGCCGTGGACGCCCGCAACGGTCTGGTCACCCTGGACGGCGACCCGCTGCGCTCCGAGCCCGCCGAATCCGTCTCGCTCAACCGCCTCTACTTCCTCTAAGGACCCGCAGTGACCTTCCGCATGCCGCCCGAGTGGGCCCCGCACGAACGCACCTGGATGGCCTGGCCGGGCCCCAACCCCACCTTCGACACCGACGCCGAACTGGACGAGGCCCGCGCCGCCTGGGCCGCCGTCGCCCGCGCCGTGCGCCGCTTCGAACCCGTCACGATGGTGGTGGGCCCCGGCCAGGAGGACAGTGCCCGCGCGCTCCTCGGCCCGGACGTCGAACTCGCCGTCCGCCCCCTCGACGACGCCTGGATGCGGGACATCGGTCCCACCTTCGTCACCGACGGCCGGCGACTGGCCGCCGTCGACTGGACGTTCAACGGCTGGGGCGCCCAGGACTGGGCCCGCTGGGACAACGACCAGCACATCGCCCGCTCCGTCGCCGAGCTCGCCGACGTACCCGTGCAGAGCTCCCGGCTGGTCAACGAGGGCGGCGCCATCCATGTGGACGGCGAGGGCACCGTACTGCTCACCGAGACCGTCCAGCTCGGCAAGGAGCGCAACCCCGACTGGACCCGAGAGCAGGTCGAGTCCGAGATCCATGCCCGGCTCGGCACCGAGAAGGCCATCTGGCTGCCGCGCGGACTGGCCGGTGACTACGGCACGTACGGCACCCTCGGCCATGTCGACATCGTCGCCGCCTTCGCCCGCCCCGGCACCGTCGTCGCCCACGTCCAGCCGGACCCGGCCCACCCCGACCACGAGATCACCCGCGAGACCGTGCGCATCCTGCGCGCCGCCACCGACGCCAGGGGCCGCTCCCTGAACGTCGTGGAGGTCCCGGCACCCACCGTGCTGAAGGCGGACGGCGAGTGGGTCGACTACTCCTACATCAACCACTACCTCTGCAACGGCGGTGTGGTTCTCTGCGCCTTCGACGACCCGCGCGACAAGGAAGCGGCGGAAATCTTCGGCAAGCTGTTCCCCGACCGTACGGTGACCCTCGTCGACGCCCGTACGATATTCGCCGGCGGTGGAGGCATCCACTGCATCACACAGCAGCAGCCGAAGGTCTGAACCGTGCCCCCCGCGCCACGCCGTCGCAACACCGCCCCGCCCCGTGAGGAGCTGCTGGCCGCCGCCATGGCCACCATCGCCGAACGGGGGCTCGACGGCCTCACCATGGCCGGACTCGGCCGCGAGGTCCGGATGAGCAGCGGACACCTCCTCTACTACTTCCGCACCAAGGACGAGCTGCTGCTCCAGACCCTGGAGTGGAGCGAGGGACGGCTCGGCGCACAGCGGCGCGCCCTGCTGTCGGGTCAGGCGACGGCCCGCGAACGGCTCGACGGGTACATCGACCTGTACCTCCCCGACGGCCACCGCGATCCGCACTGGACGCTCTGGCTGGAGGTGTGGAACCGCTCGCGGAACGCGGACGACGACGCGCGCGCCCGCCAGGCCGCCATCGAAGCCGCCTGGCACCGCGACCTGGTGGACCTGCTGGAGCGGGGCGCGTCGGCCGGGGAGTTCCGCCCGGTCGACGCGCAACGGTTCGCGACCCGGCTGCGCGCCCTGCTCGACGGCTTCAGCGTCCATCTCGCGGTCGGCCTCCCCGGCACCGGCCGCTCCCAAGTCCTCGCGCAGGTCGGGGAGTTCATCGAGGAATCGCTCGCCGTCAGGTAGCGGCCGCCGGGCCGTGAACGAAACGCACGTAAGTACGCGCGATCGTTGCGCACGGCGCCCTTGTTCCGGTCCCCGCTGTTCGGGCACGGTGACGGACCATGGGACGAGAGCAGTGGAAGAAAATCTGGGTCGGCTCGGCCGGAAACATGGTCGAGTGGTTCGACTGGTTCGTCTACGCGACCTTCGCGGTCTACTTCGCGGATTCGTTCTTCCCCGAAGGCAATGAGACCGCCAATCTCATGAACACCATGGGCATCTTCGCCGTCGGCTTCTTCATGCGGCCGGTCGGCGGCTGGCTGCTCGGCCGGATCGGCGACCGCAGGGGCCGCAAGGCCGCGCTCACCCTCACCGTCACGCTGATGTCGGCCTCCGCGATCCTCATCGCCGCCGCGCCGACGTACGACGTCGCGGGGTACGGCGGTGTCGCCGTCCTGCTGGTGGCCCGGCTGCTCCAGGGCCTGTCCGTCGGCGGCGAGTACGCCGCCAGCGCCACGTACCTCACCGAGGCGTCCGCCCCCAACCGGCGCGGTTTCGCCTCCAGCTTCCAGTACGTGTCCATGACCGCGGGGCAGCTGATCGGCCTCGGCCTCCAGATCGTGCTGCAGCGCAACATGTCCGAGGAGGCCCTGCACAGCTGGGGCTGGCGCATCCCGTTCATCGTCGGTGCGCTCGGTGCCGCCGTCGTCTTCTATCTGCGCCGCTCGATGCTGGAGACCGAGGTGTACGCGGAGTCCGGCGCCGCCGAGCAGGAGGACCGCGGCACGCTGAAGGCTCTGTGGCAGCACAAGCGCGAGGCGTTCCTGGTGATGGCACTGACCATGGGCGGGACCGTCGCGTACTACACGTACACGACCTACCTCTCGAAGTTCCTCTCCAAGAGCGCCGGCATGGACAAACCCACCGCCTCGCTCGTCAGCTTCTGCGCCCTGTTCGTCTTCATGTGCATCCAGCCGCTGGCCGGCCTGCTCTCCGACCGGGTCGGCCGCCGCCCGCTGCTGATCTCCTTCGCCGTCGGCTCCACCTTCCTGACCGTGCCGATCATGACGATGCTCAAGCACGCGGGCACGTTCTGGCCCGCCTTCGGCCTGGCGCTGCTCGCCCTGGTCGTCGTCACCGGGTACACCTCGATCAACGCCTGCGTGAAGGCGGAGCTCTTCCCGACCGGCATCCGCGCCCTGGGCGTCGCCCTCCCGTACGCCATCGCCAACGCGCTCTTCGGCGGCACCGCCGAATATGTGGCGCTCTGGTTCAAGAAGGCGGGCATCGAGTCCGGCTACTACTGGTACGTGGCCGGCTGCGCGGCGGTCTCCCTGGTCGTCTACCTGACCATGCGTGAGACCCGCGACATCGACCTGGGCCGGGTCGGCGCCGGGGAAGCGGACCGGGGGAGCACGGAGCCGTCCGGAGCGACCAGCGTCACGCCCGCATCCTGAGACGGGGCGGGGCACGGAGGCGGCCCTGTGCAAGACTGCCTCCGTGCCCTCGTACGCCATGATTATCGGCAGCAGGCGCGCCGGTCCGCAGTGACCGTCCCGCACCACCATGTGCGGCACGGCCACCGTGCCCCAGACCCGCGCGCAGACCTCTCGCACCCGCGAGGGGTTTTTTCGTTTTCCGGCCCTCACCTCGGCCGGGGCGAGGCACACGGGATGATGGGGGCAAGTGGAGCCAGATCGTCCGGATCCGCTCATCCGACAGGAGTCAGACCAGCATGACCACCAAGGCCAAGGCCACCGACGACAGTTTCCACGTCTTCGACACCACACTGCGCGACGGGGCCCAGCGTGAAGGCATCAACCTGACGGTCGCGGACAAGCTGACCATCGCCCGGCACCTGGACAACTTCGGCGTGGGCTTCATCGAGGGCGGCTGGCCCGGCGCCAACCCCCGCGACACCGAGTTCTTCGCCCGCGCGCAGCAGGAGATCGAGTTCAAGAACGCCGAGCTGGTCGCCTTCGGCGCGACCCGCAGGGCCGGTGGCAAGGCGGCCGAGGACCCCCAGGTCAAGGCGTTGCTGGGGTCCGGTGCCCAGGTGATCACGCTGGTCGCCAAGTCCCACGACCGCCATGTGGAACTCGCGCTGCGCACCACCCTCGAAGAGAACCTGGAGATGGTCGTCGACACCGTCTCCTACCTCCGTGAGCAGGGCCGCCGGGTCTTCGTCGACTGCGAGCACTTCTTCGACGGCTACCGCGCCAACCCCGAGTACGCCAAGGCCGTCGTACGCGCCGCCTCCGAGGCCGGCGCCGATGTCGTCATCCTCTGCGACACCAATGGCGGCATGCTCCCCGCGCAGGTCCAGGCCGTGGTCTCCACCGTGCTCGCCGACACCGGCGCCCGGCTCGGTATCCACGCCCAGGACGACACCGGCTGCGCGGTCGCCAACACCCTCGCCGCCGTCGACGCGGGCGCCACCCACGTCCAGTGCACCGCCAACGGCTACGGCGAACGGGTCGGCAACGCCAACCTCTTCCCCGTCGTCGCCGCCCTGGAGCTCAAGTACGGCAAGGCCGTCCTGCCCGAGGGCGCGCTCGCCGACATGACCCGCGTCTCCCACGCCATCGCCGAGGTCGTCAATCTGGCGCCCTCCACCCACCAGCCCTATGTGGGTGTTTCCGCCTTCGCCCACAAGGCCGGACTGCACGCCTCCGCGATCAAGGTCGACCCCGACCTCTACCAGCACATCGACCCCGCCCTGGTCGGCAACACCATGCGGATGCTCGTCTCCGACATGGCCGGCCGCGCCTCCATCGAGCTCAAGGGCAAGGAGCTCGGCATCGACCTCGGCGGTGACCGCGCGCTCGTCGGCCGCGTCGTCGAGCGGGTCAAGGAGCGCGAACTCAAGGGCTACACGTACGAGGCCGCCGACGCCTCCTTCGAACTGCTGCTGCGCGCCGAGGCCGAGGGCCGGGTACGCCGCTACTTCCGCACCGAGTGCTGGCGCGCCATCGTCGAGGACCGCCCCGACGGCACGCACGCCAACGAGGCGACCGTGAAGCTCTGGGCCAAGGGCGAACGCATCGTCGCCACCGCCGAGGGCAACGGCCCGGTCAACGCCCTCGACCGGGCGCTGCGGGTCGCCCTGGAACGGATCTACCCGCAGCTCGCCAAGCTGGAGCTGATCGACTACAAGGTCCGCATCCTGGAAGGCCGCACCGGCACCGAGTCCACCACCCGAGTCCTCATCACCACGGGCGACGGGGCCGGCGACTGGGCCACGGTCGGCGTGGCGGACAACGTCATCGCCGCGTCCTGGCAGGCCCTGGAGGACGCGTACACCTACGGCCTGCTGCGGGCGGGGATCGAGCCCACGGAGTAGCCGTCGCGGGACCGCCCCGGCCCACGCCCCGGTCTTCGGCCGGGGCGGACCGCTCGCGGCTGTCGCAGACGGTGCCCATCCGGGTTAGCTTCGAAGTATGCGGAACAGGCTGTTCCCGGCGATGCTGGTCGGCCTGCTGCTGATCCTGGCGGCAGCCGTCCTCGGCGTGGCACCCGGTGCGCCCGCCACGGGAGCATCCACCGTCGACGACGTCGCGCAGGCCCTGCGCCAGGGGCCGGTGTACGTCGACCCGGCGGCGTCCGGCCAGCTCTCAACGGGTGAGGCCGCCGCCCTGACGAAGAAGATCAAGGACGCCGACAAGCCCGTGTTCGTGGCGGTGCTGCCCCGGACCTCCGCGTTCCCCGCCGATACCCTGCTGGCGACCCTGCGCACCGACACCGGGATCACCGGTGTCTACGCGGTCCGCCTCGGCGACGGCTTCGACGCGGGCGCCGACCCCCAGGTGATGTCGACCCAGGCGGTCGACAACCTCACCGCCGCGGTGAAGACGCCCGGCGCGGACACCGACGCCGCCACGCAGCTGAACGCCTTCGTCGACCGGGCCGTCGAGCAGGCCCGGGGCAGCGCCCCCGCCTCCTGGGGCGGCTCGTTCGGGGGTGGCGGGTCCTCCTCCGCTGTCGGGCTGATCACGGCCGGCGTGGTCCTGGTGCTGGGCGGCGGCACGGCCTACGCGCTCGTCCGCCGCGGCCGCAGGCGCAAGGAGGCCGAGGAGCGGGCCGCGCTCGACAAGCTCCGGGTCGTCGTGGACGAGGACATCACCGCGTACGGCGAGACCCTCGACCGGCTCGACTTCCACCCGGCCGAACCGGGCGCCGACGACAACATGCGCGCGGACTACGAGCGGGCACTCGACTCCTACGAGAGCGCGAAGTCCCGGATGGAAGGGGCCCGGCACCCCTCCGACGTGCGCGGGGTCACCCAGGCCCTGGAGGACGGGCGCTTCTCCCTCGCCGTCCTGGAGGCCCGCCGCACCGGCGGCGAACTCCCCGCCCGCCGCCCGCCGTGCTTCTTCGACCCGCGCCACGGCCTCTCGGTCGCCGACGTCCAGTGGTCCCCGTCCGGCGGAACGGCACGTGAGGTTCCGGTCTGCGCGGCCGACGAGCTCCGGCTGCGCGAGGGCGAGGAACCGCTGAGCCGCACCGTCGACACCGGCGACGGCCGCCGCCCGTACTGGGAGGCGGGCCCGGCGTACGGTCCGTGGGCGGGCGGCTACTTCGGTGGCGGCCTGCTCCCAGGGCTGCTGGTCGGCACGGCGCTCGGCTCCATGCTGTCGAGTCCGGCGTACGCGGCGGAGTACGGCGGCGGCGACTTCGGCTCCGGCGGGGACTGGAGCGGCGGCGACTTCTCCGGCTCCGACTTCGACCCCTCGGGCTTCGACGGCGGGGGCTTCGGAGGCTTCGACGGGGGAGGCGGGGGCTTCGACGGGGGCGGGTTCTGAGCCGCTGACCAGCGACCGCTCGGGCAGGAGCGATTCATGCTAGACCTGAACTTATGTCTGGTATCGGCCGATTTCGGGCGCGGCTGCGGCGCTCCGTCCGGCGATCACATCGGCACGATGGAGGACGCACGGGTCAGGCCCCCGCGCCGTCCGGCGCGGGCGCGACCGGCCGGCCCCCGAAACGCGGACCGCGCTCCCTGTTCAGCGTGCACACCGTGGCCGGACAGGTCTTCGTCTTCGTCCTCTGCCTCGTGCTGCTGCTCGTCACGGCCGGGGCGGTCGCTCTGGTGGTGCAGGGCCGCCGCGACTCCACGTCCGAGGCCCGGGCCCGCACGCTGAGCGTCGCCGAGTCCTTCGCCAACGCGCCCGGGACCGCCGCCGCACTGGACAGCAGGAACCCCACCGCGATCCTCCAGCCGCGAGCCGAGGAGGTCCGCAAGCTGACCCGTGTCGACTACGTGGTTCTGGCAGGCCCCGAGGGCATCCGCTACACCCACCCCGACCCGGCGCTTATCGGCAAACCCGTCCTCGGCCCCTACAAGGAGGCCCTGGACGGGCACGGGCTCACCCGCACCTTCACCGGAAGCCGAGGGCCCGCGGTCAACTCGATCGCGCCCGTGCCCCGGACGGACGGCTCGATCGCAGGCGTGGTCTCGGTGGGGATCACCGTCGAGTCGGTGAACGCCGTGGCCGACCGCTCCATCCCGCTCAGTGCGGGCGCCGCGGCGATCGCCCTCGCACTCACCGCGGGCGGCGCGGTACTCCTGAGCAGGCGACTGAGCCGTCAGACCCATGGCCTCGGACCTGCCGAGATGACCCGGATGTACGAGCACCACGACGCGGTGCTGCACGCGGTCCGCGAGGGCGTCCTCATCGTCGAGGCCGACCAGCGGCTGACCCTCGCCAACGACGAGGCCCGCAGACTCCTCGACCTGCCCCCGGACGCCGAGGGCCGGGCGGTGAAGGACCTCGGGCTGGCCCCGGACACCGCGGAACTGCTGGTCTCCGGCCGGACCGTCACGGACGAGGTGCTGCGGGCCGGCAACCGGCTGCTGGCCGTCAACCTCCGCCCGACCGACACGCGCGGCGGGCCGCCCGGCACCGTGGTGACCCTGAGGGACACCACCGAACTCCGCGCGGTCACAGGACAGGCGGAACTCGCGACCGAACGACTGCTGCTCCTGTACGAGGCCGGCGCCCGCATCGGCACCACGCTCGATGTGAACCGGACGGCGCAGGAGCTGGCGGACGTGGCGATCTCCGGGTTCGCCGACGCCGCGACGGTCGACCTCGCCGACCCCGTACTGCGCGGCGACGAACCGGTCACGCCGGACGGCGGCACGCTGGAGATGCGCCGCACCGCCGTCGCGGCGGTGCGCGCGGACCATCCGCTGTACCCCGTCGGCCATGTGGTGGGCTTCGTCCCCACCAGGACCCGGGCCATGCGTGCGCACAGCGACGATGCCGATCTGCGGAGCGAATTCATGAGGCTGGGCTGGCGGAACTGGGATCCCGGCGTGGCCGAGCGGATCAGGGAGCGGGGATTCCACTCGATCGTGTCGGTGCCGCTGCACACGCGCGGCACCATCCTGGGCATGGCCAACTTCTGGCGCTCGGGTGATTCGGAACCCTTCGACGACGACGACATGTCCTTCGCGGAGGAACTGGTGGCCCGGGCCGCGGTGGGTGTGGACAACGCCCGCCGCTACACACGGGAGCACGCACTGGCCGTGACGCTGCAACGCAGCCTGCTGCCCCGCGCCCTGCCCGAGCAGAATGCCCTGGAGGTCGCCCATCGCTATCTGCCGGCGTACGAGGGGGTCGGCGGCGACTGGTTCGATGTCATTCCGCTGTCCGGCGCCCGGGTGGCGCTGGTCGTCGGCGACGTGGTGGGGCACGGGGTGCACGCCGCGGCCACCATGGGGCGGCTGCGCACCAGCGTCCACAACTTCTCCTCGCTGGATCCGGCCCCCGACGAACTTCTCGGGCATCTCGACGAACTGGTCAGCCGGATCGACCGGGACGAGGCCGCCGACGACGGTGGCGCCGAAATCGCCGGAGCCACCTGCCTGTACGCGATCTACGACGCGGTGTCCGGGAACTGCGCGGTGGCGCGGGCCGGCCATCCAGGGCCCGTGCTGGTCCTCCCGGACGGCACCGTCGAGTTCCCCGAGGTCCCGACCGGACTTCCCCTCGGTATCGGCGGCATGCCCTTCGAGGCGGCCGAATTCCACGTACCCGAGGGGAGCCGGCTGGTCCTCTACACGGACGGTCTGGTCGAGCGGCGTGGCCGGGACTTCGACACCGGTCTCGACCTGCTGCGCGACACCCTGGCCGGCCGCGACCGGACGCCGGAGGAGACCTGCGACGACGTGCTCGACGCGCTGCTTCACGAACGGCCGGAGGACGATGTCGCCCTGCTCGTGGCCCGCACCCGCACGCTCGATCCCGACCAGGTCGCCCAGTGGGCCGTGGCCACTGATCCGGCGGCCGTCGCCGGGGTCCGCAAGAACGTCTCCCGGTGGCTCACCGACCGGGGTCTGGAGGAGGAGGCGTTCGTCACCGAACTGATCCTGAGCGAACTGGTCACCAACGCGGTGCGCTACGGCACGGCGCCCATCGAGGTCCGCCTGCTGTACGACCGCAATCTGATCTGCGAGGTGTCCGACAGCAGCAGCACCTCACCGCATCTGCGCTACGCGGCGACGACGGACGAGGGCGGTCGGGGCCTGTTCCTCGTCGCCCAGTTCGCCGAACGATGGGGCACCCGCTACACCGAGACGGGCAAGGTCATCTGGTCGGAGCAGACGGTCGGTGAAGCGGAGGAGAACGACCTCTAGGCAAGAAATTTGCTGTTCCGGCAATGATGCTTGCCGGAACAGTGCTGTTTTGCGGACGCTCTCCCGTGAAAGGGAGGTGCTCCTCATGAGCGAAATGACTGGAGACGACAGCGTGAACAGCCGCGAGGAGGCGACCGCCGGGGACGGCGGTGGGGACCGGCGCTACGACGTGGTGGTGATCGGGGGCGGGGCCGCCGGGCTGAGCGGGGCCGTGACCCTGGCCAGGGCGCGCCGGTCGGTGCTGGTGATCGACGCCGGGCAGCCGCGCAACGCCCCGGCCTCGCACATGCACGGCTACCTGGGACACGACGGCGTTCCGCCCGCTGAGCTGCTGGCCGCCGGCCGGGACGAGGTGACGCGTTACGGGGGAGAGGTCGTCCAGGACGCTGCGGTCGCCGCCGAGCGGCTGTCCGACGGCGAGGGATTCCGCGTCGTACGGAAGGACGGGGCCCCGGTCGTGGCGCGCCGGCTCCTGGTGACCACCGGCCTCGTCGACGAACTGCCCCCGGTGCCGGGCCTGGCCGAACGGTGGGGGCGCGAGGTCCTGCACTGCCCGTACTGTCACGGCCGGGAGGTCGGCTCCCGCCCGGTCGGCGTACTGGCCACCGGGCCGCTGGCCGTGCACCAGGCGCTGATGTGGCGCCAGTGGAGTGCGGACATCACCCTTTTCCGCCACACCGGGCCCGAGTTCACGGACGAGGAGTACGAGCAGCTGGCCGCCCGTGGCATCGCCGTGGTGGACGGCGAGGTGACCGGTCTCGATGTGACGGACGACCGGCTCACCGGCGTCCGGCTGGCGGGAGGCCGGGTCGTCGCCGCCGAGGCCGTCGTGGTGCAGCCCCGCTTCACCGCCCGCGCCGACTTCCTGGCGGGCCTGGGGCTGGACGCGACCGAGATGAAGGCGGCGGACCAGGTGATCGGCACGTACGTCGCCGCCGACCCGGCCGGGGCGACGGAGGCCCCCGGCGTCTGGGTGGCCGGCAATGTCGCCGACCCGAAGGGGCAGGTCGTCGCCGTGGCTGCTGCCGGAGTGCAGGCCGCCGCGGCGATCAACGCGGACCTGATCACCGATGACGTGAACCGCGCGGTCGCCGCCCGCCGGGCCTGACCGGGACGGACGCCGAGCGCCCGCCTCCCTCCCCGGCGGGGGAGGGGAGGGCGGGCGCGCTCGGGTTCAGGCGTGAGGGGCGAGGGTCCGAAGGTGTCGGGCGGCGGCGGGCGTCAGGCGTGAGGTGCCGGAAGTGTCGGGCGGCGGTGGGCGTCAGGCCTGCGTCACGGCGGACTTGATCGCGGAGATGTCGAAGTTGAGCTTGACCTTGTCGCTGACCATCACTCCGCCGGTCTCCAGCGCCGCGTTCCAGGTCAGGCCCCAGTCGGAGCGCAGGATGTCGGCGCTGCCCTCGAAGCCGACCCGCTCGTTGCCGTAGACGTCGGTGGCGGAGCCGTTGAACTCCAGGTCGATGGAGAGCGGACGGGTGACGTCCTTGATGGTCAGGTCGCCCGTGATGCGGTACTTGTCGCCGCCGAGCTGCTCGGCCTGCGTGGAGCGGAACGTCATGAGCGGGAACTTCTCGGCGTCGAAGAAGTCGCCGCTGACCAGGTGGCCGTCGCGGTCGGCGATGCCGGTGTCGACGCTGGCGATCCTGACGTCGATCGACGCGGTGGAGTTCGCCGGATCGGAGCCGTCCAGCTTCAGGCTGCCCTCGTGCTCACCGAAGGTGCCGCGGACATTGGTGACCATGGCGTGGCGCACGGTGAAGCCGATGCTGCTGTGGGCCGGGTCGATCGCGTAGTCGCCGGTGAGGGCGGCGAGGGCCGGATTCACGGCGGGGGCGACGGTGGCGGTGGTGGTGGCGGACGGGGCGTTGTTGTTCTTGCGGTTGAACAGAGCCATGGCTCCTCCTCGGGGGACGTGATCGAGCGGTAGCGACCAGCGGTCGAAGCAGTTGTTTAACCTTCAACGAGCAAGACTGTAGCGCGATCTAGTTCAATGTTCAACATTGATGTCATGGGTGTTCGTGAATGACGGCCGAACGCTGGCTCAACTCCCGCGCCGTATCGCCGCCCCCTCTGGCGGACGCGCGTAGAACTCGGGCAGTATGCGCATGCCCTTACTTGTCATGAGCAGGAGGAGTCCCCCCATGTCGTCCGCTATGAGACTGCGCCCCGTCCTGACCGCATTCGCCCTTGTCCTGGGCGTTCTCTTCGCCCCGGGCATCGGCGTCCTGGGCGGTGGTGCCACCCAGGCCCACGCCGTCACCAAGCTCACCCACGCCCAGGCCACCGCCCGGTTCAGCTCCTCCGGGATCACCTGGTCGTCCTCCGGTGGCTGCTCCAACCGCAACGTCGCCACCTGCACCTCGTTCGACCAGCTCAACCTGGCCACCGCCCAGGGCGCCCAGACCCTCAAGAGCGCCACGGGCTGCGCGCTGAACATCACCGGCGGCACCGAGACCGGGCACGCCAGCGGCACGTACTCCCACTGGAACGGCTACAAGCTCGACTTCGCCAAGTCGACCTGCCTCACCAACTACGTTCACAACGTCTTCACCTACATCGGTGTGCGCGGTGACGGTGCCCCCCAGTACAAGGCGGGCTCCGGCAACATCTACGCCGACGAGGGCAACCACTGGGACGTGACGTACTACAACTGCGGCGGCTGCTGATCTCCGTACCGCGAGCGTCAGTTCGTGCGGGTGCCCCGTTCACCGGACGGGGCACCCGCACGGGTGCGTGATCACGTCGGCAACGAGCCGGGGGCGAACACTGCCCGGTCCGGGAAGTGAGCCTGGAGCCGCCCCCTTGGGAAGATGCCTCGCCGCCGGAGGCCGTGCGGCTGCCGGTGCACTGCGTACCGGTCTTTCCTCGACGTGAGGCAGGTAGACCCATGAGACTCACCCGTGCGGCACTGGCCGTGGCCGCAGGCGCCCTGGCCCCGGCCCTGCTGCTCTCCACTCCGTCCTTCGCCGCCGCGGCGGCCTCCTCACCCATCACCGCGTCGGCAGCACAGGAGGACGAGTCCCCTTACGACTCGATGTCGGAGGAGGAACTCCGCATCGCCGTCCTCAAGATCCTGGCCGACCCCGACATCGGCAGCGCTGTCTACCGAGAGGCGCAGAAGGCACTCGACGGCACGGTCGACGACCTGCGTAACTTCCTGAAGACGGGCCTGCGCCTCGCCCAGGCCGAGGACGACCGCGTCGCCATCCTCAAGATCCTGGCCGACCCGAAGACCGGGAAGGGCGTGTACCGGGAGGCGCAGAAGGCCCTGGACGGCACGCCCGAGGATCTGCGCTACTTCCTGGAGACGGGCCTGCGCCTCGCTCAGGCCGAGGACGATCGCGAGGCCGTCTTCAGGATCCTGGCCGACCCGAACATCAGCGACGCCCTGCGCACGGCGGCCCAGGACGTCGTGGACGGCACCCCGGAGGAACTGCGCTACTTCATCGAAGTCGGCCAGTACGAGGTGGACGGCCGAACCCCGCCGACCTCGGGCTGACCGACCGGCCCCGGCGGCCACCCGGCGGACGCGGCTGCGAGGAGACGGGGCAAGCGGAATGGTGCTGCCGTGCGGCGTGTGACATCGCGGCTCGATTCATGACGAGATGTCAGCGGCACTGCTCGGTACTCCCGATACTCCCGACGCCGCACAACTGGCAGCCAACCTGATCTCCTGCGGATTTCTCTGGAAGGCAACCCTTGTGGGGCGTGCAGTGGCGTGGATGGCTGTTGTTTGCACCAACCCGCGTGACCGAGGTGCACAGTTTCCTGATGGCGCAAGCGCGCCTCGTGCGCCGTGCCACGCCACAACCGCGAAATCCATGCTCGTTACACAGAGTTGCGCGGAACGCCTTGACTCGACGGCGAACACCCCGCCAGCCGCTCGCCCTTGGCCTGGTGGCCGCCGTCCAGGAAGTGCCCGCGCGCACCTTCAGGCCGGCCCCTGCCTGCGATGAGCAAGATTCGCACTGCGGAACATTGTGTGGCGCAGAGCGAAGGGCCCGCCAAAGGTGCGCAGGTGTGCCGAGGGGGCAACTCTGGCTGCCGGGGCGAGAGTTCCCATGGTCTGCAGGACCTTCACCTATCTGCCCATCAGTAACACCTGGCGTCGCAGCTACACCTCGCACACGTACGACGACACGTACGGCATGGTCACCCAGACCGAAGCCATCGGCGACCAGGACAGGGCCGGGGACGAAGCCTGCACCCGGGTCTGGTACGCGCGCAACCCCGACAAGGGACTCACCGGCCTCGTCTCCCGCACCCGAGTCGTCGGCTCCGCCTGCTTGAGCTCCGGAGCCGTCATCACCGATGACAAACTGAACCTCCCCGCGGACTCCAAGACGCGCGGCGACGTGCTCTCCGACACGGCCGTCGTGTACGACAACGCGACAGCCACTGGCTGGTCGGCTTCCCAGTCCCCGACCCGAGGGCTTGCCACCTGGACCGGCAGGGCCAAGGCGTACCCGGCCGCGATCGGCACGAGCGACCGCACCCCTGCCCTCGACGGCGGCTGGCAGACGGTCACCAGGACCACGCGCGACACCCTCGGACGCCCGCTCAGCGTCACGGACGCCAAGGGCAACGCCACCACCACGACGTACTACCCCGCAGCGGCCGGCCCGCTCACCTCCACCGTTGTGGCGGCACCCAAGCTCGCCTCCAACGGCCAGTCCCACAAGACGTACACCTACGTCGACCCGGCACGCGGCTCGGTCACCAGCACCCTCGACGCCAACGTCAAGAAGACCGAGAACAGCTACGACGCACTCGGCCGCATCACCGGCACCTGGGAACCCAACCGCCACAAGGAAACCGACACCCCGAACACGAAGTACGCCTACAACTTCGCCCGCGGCAGCCAGCCCTGGACATCGGTCTCCACCATCAAGTCCGACGGCCAGAGCTACCGGACCAGCTACGCCATCACCGACGCGCTACTGCGTCCCCTCCAGACGCAGACCGAGTCGTCCCTCGGCGGCCGAATCCTGACCGACACCCGCTACGACTCACGCGGCCTCGCCTACGAGACGTACGCCGACATCTACGACAACCAGAGCGCCCCGGACGGCACGTACGCCCGCGCCTCCTACGCTCACACCCCGGCCCTGACCCGGACCACGTACGACGAGGCGGCACGTCCCACGACCAGCACGTTCACTGTCTTCGGCGTGGACCGGTGGTCGACCACCACCAGCTACACAGGTGATTCGACCGCCACCACGGCTGTCAAGGGCGGCAACGCCACCCGCACCATCACCGACGCCCTGGGCCGCACCGCCGAGACCCGCACCTACGCGGGCACCGAGCCGAACGACGCCGCGTACGGAGCCACGACCGGCACCGCCTACACCCGGGTGAAGTACGACTACACCCGCGACGGCAAGCAGTCGCAGATCACCGGCATCGACGATGCCAAGTGGACCTACACCTACGACCTGTTCGGCCGTCAGACCGGCACGACCGACCCGGACAAGGGGGCGTCCGCCACCGAGTACACGGAGCTCGACCAGATCGACTCCACGACCGACTCACGCAACGCGAAACTGCTCTACGGCTACGACGAGATCGGCCGCAAGACCGACCTGTGGCAAGTATCGAAGACGGACGCCGACAAGCTCGCCCACTGGAGCTACGACACGCTCCTCAAGGGCAAGCCCACTGCTTCGACCCGCTATGTCGGCGGCACCGGCGGCAAGGAGTACACCAAAGAGATCACGGCCTACGACACCCTCGGCCGCGCCACCAGTACCGACATCGTGCTGCCGAGTGACGACCCGCTGGTCACCTCCGGAGCGGTAACTTCCAGGCTCACTTTCGGTGCGGACTACTTCCTCGACGGCAGTCTCAACAACACCAAGGAGCCTGGAGCCGGCGGGCTTCCCAAGGAGATCGTCGAAGAAAAACACAACTCCGTCGGCCTGCCCATCAAACTCACCGGAACGAACACGTACCTCCTCGACGTCTCTTACTCCGCCCTTGGCCAGCCACAACGGCTCGCCCTCGGCGCGGGTGCCAAGAACGCCTACATCAACAACACGTACGAGGCAGGCACCGGTCGGCTCACCCGCAGCAACGTCACGGACCAGACCCATCCGTACATGCTGCAGGACCTCAACTTCACCCAGGACGACGCGGGCAACGTCCAGTCCATCTTCGACCCCACCACCCTCGGCGACACCACCAAGGCCGACAACCAGTGCTTCACCTACGACGCCAACCGGCGCCTGACCGAAGCCTGGACCCCCAAGACCGCCGACTGCGCCACCGATGGCCGCACCACTGCCAACCTGGATGGCGCCGCCCCGTACTGGACCAGCTACACCTACAACGACGCCGGCCAGCGCGACACCGAGACAACCCACGCGGCCACGGGCGACGCCACCACCACGTACGGATACAAGACGCCGACCGGCCAGCCCCACCCGCTCGTCAAGACCACGGGTGCCAAGGCCGCCACGTACGCGTACGACAAGGCGGGCAACACCACAGCCCGTCCCGGCACCCAGGCCACCCAGACCCTGGACTGGAACACCGAGGGCGAACTCGCCTCCACCACCGAACCGGCAGCCGGCGCGAAGCCCGCCCTGGGCACCACCTACCTCTACGACGCCGACGGTGAACTCCTCATCCGCCGCGCGACCGGAGACGGCGACACCGTCCTCTACCTCGGCGCCACGGAGGTACGTCTCACCACCAAGGGCGCGACCAAGACGATCTCCGGCACCCGCTACTACAGCGCGGCGGGCCAGACCCTCGCGGTCCGCACCACGACGTCCGGCACCGCGGGCAGCAAGCTCAGCTTCCTGGCCGCCGATCACCACGGCACCAGCAGCATCGCCATGGATGCCACCACCCAGGACGTCACCAAGCGCTATACCACCCCCTTCGGTGCTCCCCGCGGCGCAAAGTCCACGACCTGGCCCGACGACAAGGCCTTCCTGGGCAAGCCTGCCGACACCACCACGGGCCTCACCCACATCGGCGCCCGCGAATACGACCCGAGCGTCGGCCAATTCATCAGCGTCGACCCCGTGCTGGCCCCCGATCAGCATCAGTCGCTCAACGGTTACAGCTATGCCAACAACACCCCCGTCACTTCGGCCGATCCCACCGGGCTGTGGATCGACGATGGCACAGGCCACAGTGAGCCTAGGAGTGACGGAGGACCTGCCGGGCCATCAAGCCCGACGCCCGGCAAGACCGACGGTACATCCGGGAGTCGCACAGGAAGGACGAGCGGAACCACTTCCTCTGGTGGTCGTGAATCATATGAGGTAGAGAAGTCTACGCGCGCGAATCAAGATTTGGCCGACCGATTTCAGCAAGATCGGATGGCGCAGATTCTGGGTGGAGAGTTCGGATTGCGCGACGAGATCGATGATGGCGGGGACCAAGTATTCAAAGCTTGTATGGGAAGGGGAGGGGACCGGCGTCTATGTAACGGGGTGGAAGAATTTTTCGAGCTGGATAGGTGGAATGATGTGCGTAAAGCGGTGGGGCGTATCGATGAATCCTGGGCCAGCCCGGAAATGCGTAAGAAGAATAATGGAAGAGGGTTCGACAACAAGGAATATTCGCTTGCCCTTTATTTGGCCTTGAAGGGTAAAAAGGTCATGTCGCGCGACGATTCCGATGGGGCGGGAGATGCTTGGGTGGACAAGATTCGGTCGGAGTTCAAGGCGCCCACGTCCCGGAACGCAATTCAGACGCGTCTTAAAAAGGCAAACCAGCAAAATGCGGATCACGTATACCTGGATGTGCGAGGCACCGGACTACACCAAGGAGACGTGGAGAGGGCTGTGAACGGGCAGGTAAAGTCCTTCGCGGGGGGAGCTACATTTAATGAGGTATGGGCAGTCGGAGGCGAAGCGTACGCATACCTCAACGGCGGGGCCTTCGGCGCCTGGGATATACGAGTTTACGGGGACTGAGTAGTTCGCCGGATTCACGGCCTGAGTGTGACGGCGGCCGAGGCTGCCGTCACACTCGTCATCTGATTTTTCGTTAAACAAGGCAGGGCAATGGCAATCGGTGATTTCGATATCTTCATTAACTTTAAAGATGGGCTCCATGCTGGCGAAGGTCTTGACGTGGAAGTATCCCTTGATGTCGCAAGAGTGATTGAAGGAGAATGTCGAGAGTCTTGGGATCGGGCGGGTGATAGGTCATTTTCGGTCCAGGGTGAGGCGGCGACTGCATGGATTGCTGAGTTTAAGGAAAGCGGAGAGTTCGTGCTCCCTGTGTTCCTCGAGCATCCCTGTGATGTTGAACTGCGTTATCGTGCCGATTGTTCGAATTGGGGTGACGCCTTGGGGCTCGCGCGATTCGTTTTCCGCTCACTGGATTCACTTGAGAAGTATGACATGTTCATGATTCATGATGATGAACAGTTGGTGCAAATGAATTTCCCTCACCCTGATTTTCAAAGCCTGGGTGACTTTGTTTATTGGTAGGTTGAAGTACTGAACTTGATTGGGTGATGTCGGGAAGAGTCGCCCGACAGGAGTCGCTCGTCTCGCGGGCCTGCGGGTGTTGCCGGGGCAGTCCTTCGGGAGAAGATCTCCCCGTGAGTCAGCCCCTGCCGCATTTGCCGAAGCCCGAGTTCGTCTTGATCCTTGTCGAGGCTCCGCCCGAGGCGCCCGCCCAGATTGCTATCGACCTCGGTGAGACCGGCATCCCGGCCGGGTTGATCGGATGCGAGTACCGGCCGCTGAGCGAGCCGGTGTTCCTCGGGGGGATCGGCAAGCGGGGGCTGGTCGCCATCGCGACGAGTGGCCTGTTCGGACGCATCGCCGTCGACGTTGCCACTCGTCACATGGTGCAGATCCCCACGATCGATTCAGTGAGGGCCCGTCACGTCAACAGCGATCTTGGCTCCTTCAACCGATGCGTGGCTGCGGTGATCGAGCGCTTCCCGTTCTATGCGGACGGCGACGAGGGCAGGTACGAGGAGGTAGCGGAAGAGCTTCGCGATCTCATCTCCGGCATCGACGAGACCGCTCTCGCGGACAACGGGTTCTGGGAGACGTTCTGCGACGACGTGGTGATCGGGGACTATGCGGACTGGGATGCGTGATCCAGCGGCGAACTCGGCCTCGGGTCAGCCGTCCATGATCAGGTCGGTACCGGCATGGCAGCCGTCGACGGGGTCCGGGCGATACTGGATCTGCTTGAGCTTGTGCTTGACGGCGCTGGTGATCTGGCCGAGGTCGGCTGCGGCAAGGTTGCCGATGTCGCGCTTGACCAGCGACCAGATGCCCTCCTGTGGGTTCAAGTCAGTCGAGTAATGTGGTAATTGGAAGACGGTGAGCCAGTCGGCGTGGTCGGCGTGAAATCGCGCATCGGCTTGACCAGGTGCATACGCAGGTTGTCCCACACGAGCACGATCGGGCCGCCGAGCTGGATGTGCGCCCTGACCAGCAGGTCCCGCAGGTCGCGCCAGCCGATCCCCTTCGGCTCGCCCTTGCGGCCCCGGTACTCCCGGACCGAGCAGAACATCCGCGACCGCTTCCCGGGCCTGTAGCAGGTCAGCCCGGCCATAGACACCCGGCCCGAGCCCCGACCGCGCACCCGGACCACTGGCGTGCAGCCCCTGCGTCCCCAGCTCCTCGCGCGCGGCGGCGTCAACGCGTTCGATCGCCCGCCGGACCGGCTGCTGCCAAGACCAGCCGTGCCGCCTCAGCAGCCGCCAGGTGCCCTCCACCGCGTAGCTCACTTGGAACAGGCGGCCGATCAGCGTCTTGATCCGCGCCAGCGTCCACCGCTGGTCTGCCCAACCGTGAACCAGTGGCCCACGCTCCAACTCCCGTGCCAGTCTGGCGATCTGCGGGTCACTGAGCCTCGGCTGTCCCGGCGACCCCTTCGACAGGACCCCGGCCTCGCCGCGCTCCCGCCACTGGCGCCGCCACCGCTCCACGTACCGCTCGCTGACCCGGAACGCGGCAGCGATCTCCCGATTCTTCTGCCCGCTCTCGAAGCGTTCCACGGCCTGCAACCGGACCCGCTCCCTCACGGCCCTCCCGGCGTCGGTCAAGCCGCCGCCCTGTGCGTACCTCACGGTCCAGGGATACCGGACCGGACCAGCCACCGTCAGGCGAACGGCGCCGACATCACCCAATCAAGTTCAGTAGCTGCCTTCTTTGGGAAGGGGCGGCGTCGGCGTGTCTCGGTGCCGTCGGCTCAGGCGTAGCCGGTCGGGGTGTTGGCGTGGGCGGTGCGGGGCCGGTGGGTTGGTGGTCGGGTCCTAGCAGTAGTCGGCGGTGGAGGTGCTGTTCGGCTGGTCGGGGTGGGTGAGCGTCGGGGAGCGGTTGGAGCTGGAGGCCGGGCGGGCCAGTGCGGCCATGGGCGATGCCACCACCACGTACGGATACAAGACGCCGACTGGCCAGCCCGGCACCCGAAGCCTGATCGGCGCCCTGAGGGCGAGGGGGTCGGGGAGAAAGGAGTGGCTCAACCGTGTCCGGATCAGCATGATCGCGCGTATGGGTACTGACATACGGGGCTTCATCGAATGCCGTCTTGAATACCGGGAGTGCGAAAGGGGTTCCTTCTGGCACGCTGCGGTCGACTTGGAACACCTGAAGGTGCCGAGAAACTACGACGCCTTTGGCTGTCTATTCGATGTGCGTGGCAACGAGCAGTTCGCCCCAGTGGTCCCTGTCCGCGGACTTCCTGCCGATGCGTCGAGCCGTGTCCGTGAGGGACACGAGACAACGGCTGGGAGAAGCGCGACCTGGGTCAGCTGGGAGGAGATCAAACGAATCGACTGGGATGAAGAGTCTGCTCGTCCTGACGTCTACATCCGCGAGTACCGCCGTGATCCGCAGGGCGAATGGCGGCTTCTCCGGCGGCATTATCAAGCTCCTCAGGAGTTCATCGATCTCTGTGGGCAGCCGGCCCGCATCGCAGCACGAGCCAGTGAACACTTCCCCGAAGGCTCCCAGTGGGTCGACGGAGATCAGATGTTCCGTGTCGAGCGCCTCACTCGACGCGATGCCGTGCCAGACGACCAGTGGGGGCCCACCTGGTCCGTCATGGGCTCTCTCGCCGACCTCCACGGGAGCGACGGTGTCAGGCTGACCGTTTGGTTCGACGACTGACGCACACATCGCGTGACGGCTACAGCTGAACGGTCATGGTCACGGTCACCTCGTCACCTGCCGAGAGTCCCCGCGGCTTGCGGACCGCGTTCTTGAGCGGCAACAGATAGCTGCCGTCCTTGGGAAAGAGTGACGTGGTGAAGGCGGTATCGGCCGATGCGCGCGTCCACGGGGACCGCGCCCCAGCCGTACGTGGCCAGCGCGGCCACCTCGCGGATGTCGACGGCCTGTTCGGTCGGCACGGTGGCGAAGTAGAACGGTGAAGGCCCCCGCCATTCGATGACGCGTCCGGTGAATTCAACGTGCACGAGGTCGATCCGTTCATCGCGGGAGCCGAATGCCGGGCAGGGTACACGCGGGCCCACGCAGAAGGACCAGGTGCGGCCGTGGTTGACGTCGGTGGATGTCGCGAACGCCGGCTCGACCAGGGCGGGGCCCGGGGCGAGATGGAACGTGAGCGTGTCGTCGCGTACGAAGTAGACGCGGGCGCCGTACATCTGGGGAGGGTGAGCACCACCGATCCGCTGCCCGCCGTGTTCAGGGGGATGGCGCAGTCGACCGGCAGTGGGGTCTGCGGGGTGGCGGGGGAGTCGGGGCGGTAGAGGCTGCCGTCGGCCCGCAGCAGTCCCCAGCGGTCGGTTCCCTGCTCGTGGCCGGTGACAGAGACGTTAACCCTGCCCGGCAACGAGCGCTTCTTCAGGGCCAGTTCACAGGCCGCGGGGGCAGCGGAGCTTAAAAGAAGGGGGTGTGCGGCCCGGCACGCCGGGCCGCGGCGTCGTCAGACCGTGGCGTTCAGGAACGCGGTCCAGGCGGCGGGAGGAACGGTGAGGACGGGGCCGTCGGTCACCTTGGAATCGCGGATGTGCACGGCGGCGGGGTGAGTGGCGACCTCGACGCAGTCACCGCCCTGGCTGCCGCTGTAGCTCGACTTGCGCCAGTCGTAGGCGACTTCGAGGCAGTCACCGCCCTGGTCACTGCTGTAGCTGGACTTGAACCAGGCGAGGGCGGTGGTGCGGGCGGCCGGGTGTGCTGCGCGGGTCATGTCTCTCCAAGCAGTTCGTCCAGTAGGCGTGCGCTCGCCTCGACGGAGAGCGCCTGCGAACGCAGCATCCCATATTTCTGCTGGAGCACACTGACGTCATCCGGATCCTCGTGAAGGTAGCTGGTCAGCTGTCCCTCCACGTAGACCAGGTGGTCGTGATCGGGGGTCTCCAGCAGCACCATCGGCCCCGCCAGCCCGGCATGCTTCGGGAGTTTCATCGGCATGATCTGGAGCCCCAGGAAAGGGAGTTCCATGCACTGGCGCAGATGTCGGATCTGCTCCCGCAGCACGGCTGGATCGCCGATCTGGCTGCGCAGGATGCTCTCCTCCAGCAGGAAGTGGAGCATGGGGCGGGGTTTGCGGTTGAGTAGCTTCTGCCGACCGAGTCGGTCTGCCACCCACTCCTCCTGCTCGTCCACCTCCAGGGGTGGGTAGAGGCAAGAGAAGAGGAATCGGGCGTATTGCTCTGTCTGGAGGAGCCCCGGCACTACCCGGTCCTGGTACGAGAGCAGTGTCACCGCCTGCTGCTCGTAGTCCACGAAGTCCTGTACGAACGCCGAGAACCGCTCCTTCTGCGGCACCTTCGACACCGCGATCTGCAACGCCCCCTTCGTGTCCAGCAGTTCGTCCAGCAGGACCGCGAGGTCCCACTGCAGTGCTCGGCGCCCCTGCTCGATCGACGCGATCGTGTCCTCGCCCACCGAGCACCGCTCGGCCAGTGCCGCCTGTGTCATGCGGGCCGCCTTGCGGAACATCGCCAGCTGGGCGCCGATCAGGTGCCAGGACGTGATCCGCTTGCTCTTCTTCTTTGCCGGTTGCATGAACTGCCTCTCCCCGTCACGAACCCCGGATGACCCGTCAGAGGTCGTACATCTCCGTTGTACGACCCGACGCGCTGCTCAACGGTAGTGACTTTGTGTGACGTTGGAAGCGTGAAAGAGACAACTCAAATCCCGCACTTCCGCGAGGTGTTCCACCGCCGCGAACGCCGGTCCGTCCCGCTCGTACGGCAGTTCGTGCGCAAGGCTCTTGTCGACTGGACGTGCGATGACCGCGCCGACGACGTGTTGCTCTGCGTGAGCGAACTCGTCACCAATGCCCTGCTGCACGGAGTACCGCCCGGTCGTGGATTCCGGCTCCACCTCTACCTGGAGCCGGCCGACCGCACCCTGCGCGTCGAGGTCCATGACAGCGGTGACGGGGAGGTCCGGCCCGCCGATTCCTGGGCGGAATCCGACGAGGAAGGGGGCCGTGGGCTGCGGCTTGTGGAGGCGCTCGCCGACAAGTGGGGCGTGGGGGAGCGGAACCCCGGCAAGGTGGTGTGGTGCGAGTTCGAGGTGTCGTCGGGGGCGGGGGCGGGGCGCGGCATGCCGAGGAGATAGACCCGGGGGCCGGGAAACAAGATCGGGAGGGTCTACCGGTTCCGGCCGCGCGTGGGTTATCCCTGGAACGGCGGCCCCGCACGGGGCGTTTCCGTGGACGTGGAAGGAAGAACCTGCCGTGGACGACTGGTATGTGGACGACCGCTGCACCAACTGCGACGTGGCCCGACAGTTCGCACCCGAGCTGATCGCGGAAGAGGAAGGGACGTCGCGGATCCTGCGGCAACCGGGCGACGAGGCGGAGAACCGGCGCTTACACGCTGCCGTCTTCGCCTGCCACACCCGCTCGATCCGGCCCGCGTCGGGGCAGCTCGACCCGGCGCTCGACCCGTTCCCGATGGCGCTCGACGACGGCGTACTGGTCTGCGGGCACAACTCCCGGCAGACCGCCGGCGCCAACTCCTATCTGCTGCGGCGCCCGTCCGGCACCGTCATGATGATCGACACCCCGCGCTGGAGCACCGAACTGGCCGAGCGGTACGTGGCGACCACGGGGCCCGTCACCGATGTGCTGCTCACCCACCGCGACCACGTCTCGCACGGGCGCCGTTACGCCGACCACTTCGGGGCCAGGATGTGGATCCACGAAGGCGACCTCGACGCGGCGCCGGACGCGGACCGGGTGATCCGGGGGCTCGACCCGGTGGAGATCGGTGAGGGCGTCACCGCCCATCCGCTGCCCGGCCACACCCGGGGCAGCGTGCTCTACCTCGCGGACGACCGGTACTGCTTCACCGGCGACAGCTTCTACTGGTCGCGTACGACCGACGACCTCGAAGTCGCGGAGAGCGTGACCTGGTACTCCATCGAGGAGTTGGCCGCCTCGCTGGCGCGGACGGCGGGGCAGTTGCGGTTCGAGTGGGTGCTGCCCGGCCACGGCGACCGGCAGCGCCGGGACGCAGGCGAGATGTCGCGGCGGCTGCACGCGCTGGCGGAACGCACGGCGCTGTTGCGGCCCCGGCCGATCGACTTCACGGCCCTGCGCTGGTGAGGAGGGGCCGTCAGGCATCGGCCTCCGGGCATGCCGCTCGGTGGCTCTTGCGGTAGGCGCGTGGGGTGGTGCCCGTGAGCCGGGAGAAGTGGTGGCGCAGGCTGGCCGGGGAGGTGAAGCCGCACCGGGCCGCCACCCGCTCCACGCCCTCGTCGGTGTCCTCCAGCAGTTCGCGGGCCCGCTCCAGTCTCCGCCGCAGCAGGTACTGGGGCGGGGTGGCGCCGGTCTGGGCGTGGAAGCGGCGGTTGAGGCTGCTGAGACTGATCCCCGCGTGCGCGGCGAGGTCCGCCGGGGTCAGGGGGAGGTGCAGGCGGGCCTCCAGCCAGCGCAGTGTCGGTTCGATGCCCGCGCTCTCGGTGAGTTCGCGGTCGATGGTCTCCTGGACGCGGTCGCCGTGCGGCAGGAGCGGGGTGAGGAGTTCCCGGGAGGTCTCACCGGCCACCCGCTCGCCGTGGTCCTGGGCCAGCAGACGCAGGCAGACGTCCAGGCCGCCGAAGATCCCTGCCGAGGTGAGGAACCGGCCGTCGGTCACGACCGTGCCGACCGGATCGACCTCGATACGGGGGTGGCGGCGGGCCAGCTCCTCGGTGTGGCGCCAGCCGGTCGTGGCGCGGCGGGCGTCCAGGAGACCGGTGGCCGCGAGGGTGAAGACGCCCGTGCCGATCGCGCCGGTGCGGCAGCCGCGTGCGGCGGCGGCCCGGAGCGCCGCGAGCACCTCGGGCGTGGGCTCGTCGCGCGGCCCGTCGCCGTCCTGGCCGGGGACCAGGACGACATCCGCGTCGGCGAGGCCGTCGAGCCCCCACGGGACGGAGATCCGGAGCGGGGCGGGTGCACCCGTGGCGGTGAGGCCCGGGGTGGCGCAGAGGCGCACCTCGTAGTCGGCGCCGGGGTGGCCGGCCGTCGCTGTCCCGAAGACCAGCCCGGGGGTGGTCAGCTGGTGTCCGGGGAGCCTGTCGGGTACAAGAACGGCGATGACGGACATGTTGCAGAACCTATCCGAGGAGGGACGGGCGGGGCCCGGGATGCACCGGGGCGGGGCGTACCCGGCGGGCCGACGGGTGGTCCGTCTCGCCCGCCCGGGTGTGTGTCGTGTCAGCGGTGCGTGTGGATGGTCTTGTCGATCCACTTCGCGTACGCGGGAACGTTGGTGTACATGCCGGGGCCGGTGCCGCAGGTCGGATCGGTGTCGCCGTCGCCCGACGTGACGCCGACCAGTTCCCAGCGTCCGTCCCGGCCGCGCTGGATCTGCGGGCCGCCGGAGTCGCCGAAGCAGGCCATGGCGCCCGGCGTCCTGCTGACCGTGCAGATCCGGGTCTTGTCGGCGCGGCCGGGCGAGCACTCGTTCACGGCGCCGATGCGGGTGTCCAGTTGCTGAAGCCGGTCCGGGAACACCGCGTCGGGGAGGTTGTGGGTGTCCAGGACGGTGCCGAAGCCGAACAGGCGGGTCGGGGTGCCGGGTTCGCCCACCGACTTCGCGATGCGGATGGGCTTCTCCTTGACCGGGTGGTCCAGCTCGACGAGCGCGATGTCGTTCGTGCTGGGGTCGGACTCGACGTCGTAGGCGGGGTGGGTGACGGTCCGCTTGACGTGGCGTACGGTGCCGCCGGACTCGCGGTCGTGGGAACCGATGCGGACGATGCCGTCCAGTGCTTTCGGGTTGACGCAGTGGGCCGCCGTCACCAGCCAGCGCGAGTCGATCAGCGAGGCGCCGCACTGGGCGTGCACCTCGCCCGCCCACTGGGGGAGCGTGGCCATGAACGGGTAACGCTGCGTGGCCTCCTGCCCGTTGACGATGGCGTTGGCGCTGCCGGACATCGCCGTGACGCACGCCGTCGCGGCCAGGGCGACGGCGGCGAACCGCCCCGCACGGCGGGAACGGGACGTGCGGGACCGGGACGGAGCGGCGGATGTCGAACTGCGTGTGAACACGGGTGATTCCTTCGTTCCGATGCGCGTCGTGCGCGTGGTGGGTGTGCGGACCGGCTACCGGGCGTCGTCTCGCCTCCGGTGCCGGGCAACACCCATCCTCCGGACCGGGCCCGTCCGGAAAAAGCGGCCCTGATGTCACCCTCGGCTAAATTCTGGACATGCCAGTGATCGCCGTCCTCGCGCTCGACGGGGTGCCGGGCCATGAACTCACCGGGCCCGGAATGTGCTTCGGCACGGCCGCCCGGCACCACCCGCAGGTCGCGTACGAGCTGCGGTACTGCACCGCCCCGGGCTTTCGCGGCACCGGCTCCCCGGCGCCCTTCGCCATCGACACGCCCTGGGGCCTGGACGGGCTGGCGGACGCCGACACCGTACTGCTGCCCGGCCACGCGGGCTTCCGTGACGAGCCGGACCCCGGGGTCGCCGACGCCCTGCGGGCCGCCGCCGAACGGGGCGCCCGCATCGGCGCGTTCGGCACCGGGACGTTCACCCTCGCCGCCACCGGGCTCCTGGACGGACGCCGGGCCGCGACCCGCCGACAGTACGCGGCGGAGCTGGCGCGACGCCATCCCCTGATCGATGTCGATCCGGAGGGGGCCGTCGTGAACGCGGACCCCATCCACAGTGCGGCCGGAGTGCTCGGCGGCCTCGATCTCTGCCTGCGCCTGATCACCCTGGACCACGGCGTGACGGTCGCCACCGAGACGGAGCGGCAGGTCTTCATGCAGCTCCACGCACCCGCCGACACCGAGGACGCCACGGGATTCGCGTCCCCTTCCACCGTGGCCCCTTTCGCCGCGTCCCCGCCCGCCCAGTCCCCGCCCGCCGCGGCCCCTTCCGCCGAGGCCCGGCACTCCCTCGGGCCCACCACCCGGTGGATGGAGGCGCACCTCGACCACCCCTTGACGCTGAACGACATCGCCGACCACGCGGGGCTCACCGTGCGCGGCCTGAACCGGCGCTTCCGGGCCGAGACCGGGCTCTCCCCGCTCCAGTACCTGCTGCGCGCCCGAGTCCAGGCCGCGCAGCGACTGCTGGAGCGCGGGGACGAGCCGGTCGAGCGCATCGCCGCCCGCACCGGCTTCGGCACACCCGCCAACCTGCGCCACCACTTCCAGCACCACACGGGAACCGGTCCGCGCGTCTACCGCACCGCCTTCCGCTCCCTGGTGGCCACCCTGACCTGGGCGGAAGGCAGGAACGCCGAAGCGGCGGAGCCCGAAGCGTCCGGCGGCGCCGACGACCGCCGCAGCTGATGTTCCGTACCCGGCAGGGCACTTACCGTCCACTTGGACTTACGCAACGCGGTTGTTGGACTGGAGGGCCCCGAGTCGTCACAGGTCGTTGACGGTGTCCGGTCACGGGGACTACTCAGAGCACATGTCGCGAAGATTCACTTCGGCGGGCGCTGTCGCCGCCGCCTCAGCCGCCGTCCTGGCGCTGGTGGGGACCACGCTCCCCGCCACCGCCGCCTCCGCTCCCGCACCCGCCGCAGTCGAACCGGCCGTCCCCGCGAGCGCCGCCGTCATCGGGTCCGCGCAGCTCTCGGTCGCCGTCGCCGACGACTTCCCGCGCGTCCTGGCGTACACGGACAAGGCCAGTGGCGCCCGGCTGTTCGGCAGTACGCAGCCGGTCACCGCCGTGACCCTCAACGGCACCGCGCACCCGGTGAAGCTCAAGGGCGCCCCCCTGGTCACCGCCTCGGCCGCCCGCTACACGCTCACCTTCACCGACCTGCCCGGCGTCGAGATCGACGCCTCGCTCTCCGTCGCCGGACGCGCCACCACCTTCAAGGTGACGGCCGTTCGCGACACCGAGGCGTTCCGCGTCGGCACCATCGACATCCCCGGCCACGACCTGGTGTCCGTGGGCTCCACGGACACCGGCGGGGCCACCGCCTTCACCCGGCTGGACAACGACTCGACGAAGACCGCCGACGTCTTCGGCAAGGTCACCGCGGACACCGCCGCCGACAAGGCGCCGGTCGGTGCCTCGTACGCGATCCTCAACACCGGTTCGCTCGCCGCGGCCGTCGAGTCCAACTCCTCGTACGACAAGCCGTCCGGCGCCACCGGCGGCGACGACGCCCGGTTCTGGCACCAAGCCCGCAAGGCCGACGACGGCAGCGTCCGGGTCGGCGTCCGGTCCGGCCAGTGGACCTACCGCGGCGACGGGGCACCGAAGCCGGAGAGCGGGGACGACCTCCCCTGGGCGAAGGTCGTCGTCACCCCCGACGTCAACGGCGACAAGGCGGTCGACTGGCAGGACGGCGCCGTCGCGTTCCGCTCCATCGGCGTCAAGGCGCCCGGCGGCAAGGACACCCCGGACCGGGTCGTCACCCACATCCCGTTCAACTTCGCCAGCCAGGCCACCCACCCCTTCCTGCGCACCCTCGACGACGTCAAGCGGATCTCGCTGGCCACCGACGGCCTCGGGCAGCTGGCGCTCCTCAAGGGATACGCCTCCGAGGGCCACGACTCCGCCCACCCCGACTACGGCGGCGACTACAACAAGCGGGCCGGCGGGCTCAAGGACCTCAACGAGCTCCTGAAGGACGGCAAGAAGTGGGGCGCCACCTTCGGCGTCCACGTCAACGCCACCGAGGCGTACCCGGAGGCCAACGCCTTCGACGAGAAGCTCGTCGACAAGACCAGGCCCGGCTGGAACTGGCTCGGCCAGAGCTACTACATCGACCAGCGCCGCGACATCAACAGCGGCGACCTGGCCAAGCGCTTCCAGCAGCTGCGCGACGAGACCGACCCGAACCTGAGCCTGCTCTACATCGACGTCTACTACTCGCACGGCTGGATCGCGGACAAGACCCTGCGGTCCGTGCAGAAGCAGGGATGGAACGTCGCCACCGAGTGGGCCGACAAGTTCGAACGCGGCTCGCTCTGGTCGCACTGGGCCAATGACCTCGACTACGGCGGCGCCACCAACAAGGGTCTCAACTCGAAGATCATCCGGTTCATCCGCAACGGCGAGAAGGACGTCTGGAACAACGACCCGGTCCTCGGCCAGAGTGCCATCGAGGAGTTCGAGGGCTGGACCGACGAGACCGACTGGAACGCCTTCTACGACAACATCTGGCAGCGCAACCTGCCTGCCAAGTACCTCCAGCAGCAGCAGATCACCCGCTGGGACGGCAACGACATCACCCTCACCGGCGGTGTCCGGGGCACGGTCGAGGACAGCAGACGGACCTTCTACGACCACGGCCGCAAGGTCCTCAGCGGCACCGACTACCTGCTGCCGTGGGACGGCGGGAAGAAGCTGTACCACTACAGCAGGTCCGGCGGCACGAGCAGCTGGACGGTGCCGTCGAACGGCCCGTACACCGTCTACGAACTCACCGACAACGGGCGCGTCGAGACCGGCACGGTCAAGCCCGTCGACGGGAAGATCACGCTGACCGCCGAGGCCGGCCGGCCGTACGTCCTCTACCCGCGGCAGGCACCGAAGGCCGCCGACCCCCAGTGGGGCGAGGGCACCCCGGTCGACGACCCGGGCTTCAACGACAAGGGGCTGACCGCCTGGTCGAAGACCGGAACCGTCGCCCGGGAGACCGACGCCAACGGCCTCAACGGCGCCCGGCTCTCCGGCAGAGGCACCGCCGCGCTCGCGCAGCGCATCGACGGCCTCACCCCCGGCAAGCGCTACACCGCCTCCGCGCTCATCGAGGTCCAGCCCGGGAAGACCCGGCACACCACGCTCTCGATCGGCGGGAAGTCGGTCGCCGTGGACCGCTCCACCGTCAAGGACCAGGTCGCCGCGTCCGAACGGCACGGCACGTACTTCCAGCGGGCCAAGGTGAACTTCACCGCCCCCGCGAACGGCCGCACCACCCTGCGCATCGAGGCGGCCGAAGGCAGCGCCGCGAACGTGCGGGCCGATGACGTACGCATCGTCGCCAATGCCCCGAAGACCAAGGAGAACACCCTCTCCTACGAGGACTTCGAGGCCGTGGACCAGGGCTGGGGCCCCTTCCTCAAGGGTGACGCGGGCGGCTCCACCGACCCCCGCACCGTCATCTCCCAGCTGCACGCCCCGTACACCCAGGCCGGGTGGAACGGGAAGCTGATCGACGACGTGATCGGCGGCAAGGAGTCCCTCAAGTCCCACGAGGAGAACGCCGGACTCGTCTACCGCACCGCCCCGTGGACCGTGCCGATGACCGACGGGCACCGCTACAGGGTCGAATACGACTACCAGTCCAGCCACGCGGGCGCCTACGAATGGGTCGACGGCTACGACCGGATCACCGCCGACGGCAGGCCCGGCTCGGTCGAGACCCGGACCACCGCCATCGGACAGCAGCACACCACCGGCCACTTCGCCGAGACCGTCACCGCGGGCTGCGGCGACACCTGGACCGGGCTGCGCAAGCGCGGCGACGCCCCCGACGGCGCCGACTTCGTCCTCGACTCCTTCACCGTGACCGACCTCGGCCCGGCCCCCGGCTCCGAACAGGCCGCCTGCGGCACCCTCGCCGTCGAGCCGGCCGCCGAGACCCTGGAGCCGGGCACGGCCAACACCGTCAAGGTCTCGTTCGCCAACTACGAGGCGACGGCGGCGACCGGTGTCACCCTGAGCCTGTCCGTCCCCGAGGGCTGGCAGGCGGAGCCCACCGGCGCCGTCTCCTTCGACTCGGTCGCGGCGGGCGCCGAGGTCACCGGCAGCTGGCAGGTCACCCCGCCGGCCGACGCCGAGTACCGGACGTACGGTCTGGGTTCCGAGGCCGGGTACACCGTCGGCGGCGCACGGCGCACCCTCGGCGCGCAGACCTCCGTACGGACCCTGCCGCCGCCGCCCACCACCGACAGCTGGGCCGGCGACCTGGACTGGACGGCCGCCGAGAATGGCTGGGGCCCGGTGGAGAAGGACCTCTCCAACGGTGAGACCGGCACCGGGGACGGCTCGCCGCTGACCATCGGCGGTGCCGTCTACACCAAGGGCCTCGGCAGTCACGCACCGGCGAAGATCCGCTACTACCTGGGCGGGAAGTGCACCTCGTTCACGGCCCAGGTCGGCGTGGACGACGTGCAGAAGAGCGCCGGCAGCGTGCAGTTCTCCGTCAAGGCCGACGGCACCGAGAAGGTGAAGTCGCCCGTGCTGAGGGCGGCCGACAGCGCCTGGTCGCTGACGGCGGACGTCACCGGAGCCAAGTACGTCGAACTCGTCGTCGGCGACGGCGGCGACGGCAACGGCAACGACCACGCGGACTGGGGCGACGCGCGCTTCCACTGCGGTGGCTGAATCCTCACGGTGCGGGGCGGGCACGCCTGACCGGCACGCCCGCCCCGCACACGCGTGCGGCACCGGCCCTCCCCGGTCGTGACATTTGGTGGACAACGGGTGACCGGAGTGTGTCCGAAGGCTGGGAGCAGCGCCCGTTGCGCGCGTATTCTCTTGCGCCATGGGGGAGTTGAAGGCGGACTGGCGGCTCCGGTTACGGCGGGGCGGCGCGGACGGGCCGGTCTGCGGCGCCGGGGTGCTGCTCACCCGGGACCGGGCACTCACCTGCGCGCACGTCGTGGGAGAGCCGGACGCCCGGATCTGGGTGGAATTCGCCGAGAACCCCGCCATCGCCCCCGTCGCGGCCCGTGTCGCCGAGGGCGGCTGGCTGCCCGGCCTCGGGGCCACCCGCGAGGACATCGCCGTACTCGCCCTGGACAGCCCGCGCCCGCACGCCACCCCCGCCACCCTCGAACGGCGCCTGGAGCGCGGCGACGAGGTGTGGATCGGCGGGTACGCGCGGTCCTTCGCCGACGGGATGTGGCTCACCGGGCGGATCAGCGGGGCGCACGGCGCGTGGATCCAGCTCGACGCCGGACGCAACGAACAGGTGGTGAAACCGGGGTTCAGCGGGGCCGCCGTGCAGGTGCGCGGCGGGCCGGCCGGATCGCCCGAGCGGGTCGTCGGGATGGTCGTCAGCTGGCGCGGCGACCTCGATCTGGCGCTGCCCGCCGACAACGACCTGGCGTTCTCGTACATGATCCCGATCGACCGGATCGCCGAACTCGTCCCGCTGGTCGCCGAGTTGAGCGGCCCGGACGGCTGGGACCACGGTCTGGACCGGCGGCTGCGGAGATGGTTCGCCGGAGGCGAGGAGCCCGCGGTGCGCTTCAGCGTCGTACCCCACGACGGGGGCCGTGACCGCACCCTCAAGCACCATCTGCACCGCGCCCACCTCGTCTACCGGGGCGGACGCACCACCCCCGAGGACTTCACCGACGAGCTGGTGACCCGGCTGCGGCTGCCCCTCCACCTGGCCCGGTCCTACCGCGACTGGCTGCTCACGGGCGGCACCCCGCCCGAGCGGCCGGCGGACGGGGACCCGGGGAGCGCGGGGCCCACCCTCGCCGTGATCGGACTCGACGAGGACCCGCGGCCGCTCCGGCTGGTGCCCCTGCTCGCACGGGTGCAGACGCTCGGCTTCCGGCTGCTCGTCATCGTGCGGGACAGCCACGGCGAAGAGGTGACCGAGGTCGCACGGCAGCTGCTGCTGCCCGCGCTCGACGGCTGGGCCGAGCGACTGGTCCGCCGCGTCGAGGAGATCGAAACGGAATGGGCCGGGCTGAACGGCCTGGTGGAGTCGGGCTCCCTGATCCCCCTCCCGCGCACCGGCGCCGCCCGCCGCCGCCGGCAGCTGGCACGGCTGCGCACCGCCCCGGACCCGCACGAGCAGCTCCGCGGGCTGCGCGCCCTGCTGCGTGAACTGCGGGCGGACCTGGAGCGGTACGGCCGGGCGGGCTTACCCGGACACCGCGGCGACCAGGGCCGGGCGGGCCGCCGATGAGGATCCCCTGCCCGCACCGCCGGTTCACCGGAGCCCCCTGCGAAGGCGCCGTGCTGTCCACCGGCTACTGCGACACCTGCGGCCGCTCCGAGGACGGCCCGCGACTCCCGCCGCTGCCCACCGCCCCCGACAGATGCGGCCCCAGAGGGCTGCTGGAACTGCCCCCGCTCAGCCCGAGCACCCCGGAGCAGCGGCTGGGCGCCGCCGTGACACAGGCGCACGTCCGGATGAGCTGCTCGTCCAAGTCCTGCGCCACGTACTTCGTCGCCCCGTACACCGCCGCCCCGCCGCCCGACGAGGGCCACTGCCCCAAGTGCGGAGCCCCGTACTCCTACCGCCCCGAACTCAGCCGGGACGGGCCCCTCCTCCAGGACCAGTACCGGATCCTCGGGCCCATCGCCCACGGCGGCCAGGGCTGGGTCTACCTCGCCCTCGACACCCACCTGGAAGACCTGGTCGCCGTGAAGGGGATGCTGAACCGGTACGCGGAGCGGGGCGCCGCCCAAGCCGCCGAGGAGCGCCGCAGCCTCGTCGCCATCCGGCACGAACGCATCGTCCAGATCCGGGACTTCGTCAGCACCGGCAGCGCGGACGGCACGGTCTCCGGCGGCTACATCGTGATGCAGGACGTCGGGGACCGCACGCTCTCCGCCGTGATCGAGGCGACCCGGCAGGGCAACTTCGTCCTCGACATCGAACACGTCATCACCTACGGCTGCCAGATCCTCGAAGCCCTCGCCCATCTGCACGGCATGGGATTCCTGTACGGGGACATGAAGCCGTCCAACGTCGTCCACGAGTACGACGGCGTCAAGGTCATCGACCTCGGCGGGGTACGCAAGAGCGGGACCGCCGGGCCGCCGCCCGTCATCACCCCCAGGTACGCCGCGCCCGAGACGGTCGGCGGCACTCCGCTGACCGTCGCCCACGACATCCACACCGTCGGGGTGACCCTGGCCGAACTGGCGGGCTGGGCGGTCGGCGACGACGTACCCGGCCTCGGCACCAGCTCGTTCCGCCTGGTGGTGGAGCGGGCGACCGACGAGGACCCGGAACGCCGGTTCGCCGACGCCGAGGAGATGGCGGGCCAGCTGCGCGGAGTGCTGCGCGAGATCCGGGCGCTGCGCGGAAAAGGGGACCGGACCGAACCGTCCGCCTACTTCACCCCGTCCGCCCAACTGCTCGGCGCCCGGCTGGGCACCGTGCCCGAGTACGCGCACTGGCTGGACCGCGCCCCGCACCGCCGCGACGAGACGCCCGAGGCACCCGTCCTGGACTCCGGGCTCCCCACCCCCACCGAGATCGCCCGGCGGCTGCCGGTCCCCAGGCCCTACCCCGGGGACCCGGAGGCGGCTCGGTTCCTGGTGAGCAGCTACGACCCCGGCCGCCTGCTCGCCCAGCCCGCCGAGGGGGAGCGGTCGGTGGAGATCTGTCTGCACAACGTCCGGCTGCTGCTCGGCCAGGAGGGCGGCGAGGCGCTGGCCCTGGCGCGCGAACAGGTGGAGGCGGCGGACGCCATCCCCGGCCCCGGACCGGTGCGGCAGTGGCGGCTCAGCTGGCACCGGGGACTCGTCGCGCTGCGCGGCGCGGAGGTCCTGGACGACCGGAGGCAGTTGCTGGAGGCCGCCCTGGAACACTTCGCCGCCGTCCACCGGGCACTGCCCGGCGAGTACGCCGCGAAGCTGGCCCTGGCCTATGCCGCGGAACAGCTCGGAGCGGACCGCCCGGCCGGTCCGGTCCCCTCGGCGTACGAGCTCTTCCGGGCCGTGCACGCCCGCAACCCGTCCCACGTCGGGGCCGCGCTGGGTCTGGCCAGGCTGGCCCTGGCGCGCGGCGACCGGGACGCGGCGGCCGAGGTCCTGGACCTGGTGCCGGACGAGTCGCGCGACCACGCCGTCGCCCGGATCGCCGCGCTGCGCATCCGGGCGGCCCGGCTCGCGGCGGGCGGGCGGCCGCTGCCGGGGAAGCGGCGGATCGACACCGTGCTCGCCGCCGTCCCGCTGCGCGAGGGCGGCCCCGGGCCGCATCCCGCGTCCGTGGTGACGGGCGACGAGCCGGCCCGGCTGCTGCGCACCGAACTGTACGAGTGGAAGCTCGACGCGGTCCGGGCCGAGGCCGGCAGCCCGTGGCCCGACGCCCGCTGGTGGCGGCGCGGACTGCCGCCGGCTCCGGTGCCCGGGGAGCGGGCCGTACGGGAGGAACTGGCCCGGTGCTATCGCTGGATGGCCCGGCAGTGCAAGGACATCGCCGACCACGAGAAGCTCATCGACCTCTCGCACGCCGTCCGCCCGCAGACCCGGTTCTGGTCACCACTCCGACGCCGCACCCCTGGAGGCAGCTGAATGGGCCGCACCGCCGCGTTGGCCGGTCTCGGGATCAGCCTGTCCGTCCAGACCGCGGAGAAGCAGCGGCCGGACCAGGACGCCCGGATCGACGCCCATGTGCGGGTCCGGGCCGTCGCCGTCGGGCCGCGCGACCGGATACCCGCCGTCGACATCGCCCTGGTCGTCGCGGTGGACGTGGCCGCCGGGCGGCGTGACGCGGCCGTCGCGGCGCTGACCGAGGCCGTGGGCGCCCTGCCCGACGGAATCTCCTACACCGTGCTGGGCGGCGGGGCCTCGCAGTGCTACCCGCTGCACGGACGGTGGGCGCTCGCCGATGCCGACGACCGGCGGAACGCCGCCTTCAGCGTCGGACGGATCGCCGCGGCCGACGAGGGACAGCAGCCGGCCGGCTACACCACCTGGCTGGCCAGGGCCCGCGAACTCTTCGCCGAACGCGCCCTCCCCGTACGGCATCTCGTGCTCGTCACCGACGGCGCCGGCCGGGCCGACGAGGACGACGCCTCCCGCCCGGACAGTGCCCTGAGCCTCGAACTGGCCCGCTGTGAAGGGGAGTTCACCGTCGACGTCATCGCCCCGGGAGCGGGCTGGGACCCGGCCCCGCTGATCGCCGTCGCGGAACGGCTGCACGGCGCCGCCGCCTCCTCGCCCGACGCCTTCGCCCCCGCCGTCGCCACCGCCCTGGGCAGGCTGCGCAAGGTCCGCAGCCCCGAACTGCCCATCGAGGTGACCGTGCGCCCGAACGTGCGGGAAGCGACGCTGACGGAGACCGCACCGCTCCAGCAGCGGCTGGAGCCGGAACCGGTCCGGGACGACCCGCGACGGCTGGAGTTCCGCACCCACCAGTGGAAGCCGGAATCCCGCGACTACCTCCTCACCCTTCGGGCCGACGCGGGCAACGACCCGCTGGGCGTGCCACTCCAGCTCGCCGCAGTCACCGTCGGCGGCGCCACCGAAGCGGTCGTGGTGCGCTGGCTGCCGTCGGGCACCGCCGCGGCCACCGCGCGCATCTCCGGTGCCGTGGGCCGCGACATCCACACCATGAACGTCTCCACACGGATGCGGACCGCCCTCAACGACGGGTACGCCGCCCTCGACCTGGGAAGCCGCGAGCGGGCCGAGGCGCGGCTCGGACTCGCCGTACGGCTCGCCACGGAGATCGCCGCGGACTGGGTCCTGGACGAGGTCCGCAAGGTCGCCCGCATCATGGACGGCCCGCGCGGGATCGTCCGGATCGGGCCGGCCGTCGACCCGGGCGCCGTCCGCCAGGGGATGCTGAGCATCACCTCCGGGCACCCCATGGAGCTGCCCCCGGCACCCCCGGACGAGCCGGCGCTCCACTGCCCGTACTGCGACCGCCCGGCCGGACCCGCGGCCGTGTTCTGCATCCACTGCGGGAGGCAGCTGTGAGGTTCGGACGGCGATCGGACCAGCGGACCTACCGGTCCAGGACCCGGCGGCTGCTGGAGCGGCATCTGGCCGCGATGCTGGTGACCGCCCTGGTCTCGATGAGCGCCCTGCTCGTCTCGTACCGCGAGGTACAGATCTCGGCGGGCGAGATGCGCGACCGCGGCGCCCCGGCCGTGCAGGGGGTGGCCGCCACCCAGCTCGCCCTGCTGCGCGCGCACAAGGAGGCCCGGTCATCCGTGAAGAGCGGCATCGCCGATGTGGTCGGCGCCGGTGCCCGCTACGAGACCCAGCTCGCCGCCGCCGACCAGGGCCTGTCCCGGCTCTCCGACGTACAGATCGACGGGGACCGCGGACGCGGGGTGCTCGAAACCGTGAACGGGGTGCTCACCTCGTACAGCAGCTCCATCACCCCCGGCGCGGTGAAATACGTGTCGGACGAGCCGATGCAGAAGGAGAAGTTCGCCGAGGCCGAGACGCTCCTCACCCGCCAGGGCACCGGTGTGGTGCCGCGTCTGGACATCCTCCAGGGACACCAGATGGCCCGGATCGGCACGCTCACCTCGATGAGCCCCCTGCAGTGGTCCGGCTGGGCGGTCGCCGAACTCGGCCTGCTGGCCATGGTCCTGATCACCCTCTCCGCGCTGTGGGTGCTGCGCACCCGCTGCGGCCACAGCCTCGATCTCTGCCTGCTGGTCTCACTGCTGGCCGTCGTCTTCCTGGCGACGGGCCCGCTGATCGCGACGAGCAACACCCAGGACCGGCTGGCCACCGCCCGCGACGGGCTGATCCGGATCGAACAACAGGCCCACGACCACGGCGATCTGGGCGACTCCCAGCAGGCCGTCACCGAGACGTCGACCCGGGTCCGCGCCGGACTGGCCGCCCAGGGCTGGCAGAGCGGCATCTACTACGGGGCACTCGCGGCGGGGGCCCTGATCGTGCTGCTGCCCGCAGTCGGCCTCGGCCGCCATCTGAACGCCGACTACTGGAGGAGCGGATGATGCTGCGAGCCCGCACCGTCCTGCTCGTCCTGTGTCTGGCGCTGGCCGCGGCGGGCTGCGGGCTCGCCGCGCCCGGCAGCGGTGACGAGCAGCCGAAGGTGACGATCCTCGGGCCGTGGACCGACAACCAGGAGAAACAGTTCAAGGCCGTTCTGGACACCCTGGGCACCCCGTACACCTACCAGGGCACCGCCGCCACCCGGGAGGTCCTGCTCGCCGCCGTGCAGGCCGGCGATCCGCCCGACATCGCGATCCTGCCGGGCGTCGGGGACCTCGTCGAGTACGCCGCTGAGGGGCGGCTGCGTCCGCTGGGCAAGGGCGCGGGCACCAAGTACGGAAGGCCCTGGCAGCCGGAGGCCAAGCGCATACCGGGGGCGAAGCCCATAGATCCCGATCTCTGGGTGCCGCTCAAGGCGGACCTCAAGAGCATCGTCTGGCACCGCAAGGACCGGCCGCCGCCCTCCGGCCCCGCGCCGCTGGCCTCCTGGTGCATCGGCATGGGCGACGACGGGGCGTCGGGCTGGCCGGGCAGCGACTGGATCGAGGACCTGATCCTGCAGACGGCGGGCCCGGTGCTGTACGAGCGATGGGCGACCGGTGACCTGGACTGGACGGACGGAAAGGTGGTCAACGCCTGGAGCCTGTGGGCCGGTCTGCTGGCCCAGGACCCGGACGCCGCCCGCCGGGCCCTGCTCGACGACCACCGGGGCCGGCCCGGCGGGCACGGACTGCTCTTCGGCGGTGGCTGCGAGCTGGAGCACCAGGGCTCTTTCGCCCGTTCCTTCTACGGGGACCGCAGCGGGCGGGCCGCCTTCACGGACTCCGCGCCGCTGCTGCCCTCGGGCCCGAGGCTCAAGGGCCGCGAGGTGTCCGCCGACTTCGCCGCCCTCTTCGGCAACTCCGTACAGGCCCGCGATCTGCTCACCCGGCTCACCTCGCGCCCGGCGCAGGAGGAGTGGGGCCGCAAGGCCGGGGTATTCTCGCCGGACCCCGACGTGCCCGCCAGGAGGGGCACGGTCGAGAAGCAGATCAGCAGCCGTCTCACCGACCACCAGGTGCCGCTCTGTCTGGACGCGTCGGATGTGATGCCCGCCGCCGTGCGGGACGCCTTCTACGAGGCGGTGCTGCTGACCATCGCCCACCCCGAAGCCCCGGTGCGGGACCGGCTCGACGACGTCCAAAGAGTGCAGAACGCCCAACCGGAGCACACCCCGAGGCTGACCGGGGTGTGCAGCAGACCACAGTGAGTCTTTGTTGGACTCGCACAAGGACTGCCCCGTACTGGCTGGTACTTCGCCTGCATGCCGCTCGGATTCTGTTGGGCTCCGCCAGGAAACGGGTCAGGAGACTGTACGGAGTCAACGGCAGGATTTACTTGCCGGGCTTCGTAGGGTCGGTACATGACCGTTGTGGACGAAACCCCGGGCGAGCCGAGCGACACGCGTGGCCGTGTGGCCGAACTGCTGGCACTGCGCGAGCAGGCCCGTCGCGGACCGAGTGACCGGGCGACCGAGGCGCAGCACGCCAAGGGCAAGCTCACGGCACGTGAGCGCATCGCACTGCTCCTGGACGAGGGTTCGTTCAAGGAGGTCGAGCAGCTGCGCCGGCACCGGGCGACCGGCTTCGGCCTGGAGGAGAAGAAGCCGTACACCGACGGTGTCATCACCGGCTGGGGCACGGTCGACGGCCGTACGGTCTTCGTGTACGCGCACGACTTCCGGATCTTCGGCGGTGCACTGGGCGAGGCCCACGCCACGAAGATCCACAAGATCATGGACATGGCCATCTCGGCCGGTGCCCCGCTGGTGTCGCTGAACGACGGCGCGGGCGCCCGTATCCAGGAGGGCGTCTCCGCGCTCGCCGGGTACGGCGGTATCTTCCAGCGCAACACCAAGGCCTCGGGTGTGATCCCGCAGATCAGCGTGATGCTCGGCCCGTGCGCGGGCGGCGCGGCCTACAGCCCGGCGCTGACCGACTTCGTGTTCATGGTCCGTGAGACCTCGCAGATGTTCATCACCGGCCCGGACGTGGTCAAGGCGGTGACGGGCGAGGAGATCACCCAGAACGGGCTCGGCGGCGCCGATGTGCACGCGGAGACCTCGGGCGTCGCGCACTTCGCGTACGACGACGAGGAGACCTGCATCGCCGAGGTCCGGTACCTGATCGGGATGCTGCCCTCGAACAACCGCGAGAACCCGCCCACCGCCGCCAGCGACGACCCCGCCGACCGGCGCGGCGACGTGCTGCTCGACCTGGTCCCGGCCGACGGCAACCGCCCGTACGACATGCACAAGGTCATCGAGGAGCTCGTCGACGACGGCGACTACCTGGAGGTCCACGAGCGCTGGGCCCGCAACATCGTCTGCGCCCTGGCCCGCATGGACGGCCAGGTCGTCGGCATCGTCGCCAACCAGCCGCAGACCCTGGCCGGCGTCCTGGACATCGAGGCCTCCGAGAAGGCCGCTCGATTCGTCCAGATGTGTGATGCATTCAACATTCCCATCATCACTCTTCTGGACGTACCCGGCTTTCTGCCCGGGGTCGACCAGGAGCACGGTGGAATCATTCGGCACGGCGCGAAGCTGCTCTACGCGTATTGCAACGCCACCGTGCCGAGGATCTCGCTGATCCTGCGCAAGGCGTACGGCGGTGCCTACATCGTGATGGACAGCCAGTCCATCGGAGCGGATCTGACGTACGCCTGGCCGACCAACGAGATCGCGGTGATGGGCGCCGAGGGTGCCGCCAACGTCATCTTCCGTCGGCAGATCGCCGGCGCCGAGGACCCGGAAGCCATGCGGAAGCGCATGGTCAAGGAGTACAAGGCGGAACTGATGCATCCGTACTACGCGGCCGAGCGCGGCCTGGTCGACGACGTCATCGACCCCGCCGAGACCCGCGAGGTGCTGATCGCCTCGCTCGCCATGCTCCGCTCCAAGCACGCCGACCTGCCGTCCCGTAAGCACGGCAACCCCCCGCAGTAGTCCGCACTCCGCGCAGTACCCCTGCCGAGCCCGCGAAGACCTGCCTGCCGAGAAGACGGAGAAACCACCCATGACCACTGCCGCCGAGTCCGTGCTGCGCGTCGAGAAGGGCCTCGCCGACCCCGAGGAACTCGCCGCGATAACCGCGGTCCTGCTCGCCCGCGCCGCCGCCCAGCCCGCCGCACCCCCCGCCCACCGAGGCCGCAACACCGCCGGATGGCGCCGCCTGGAACGCACCCCGGGCTTCCGCGCCCCGCACTCCTGGCAGGGCTGAGCCGCAAGGCGAGAAAGCGTGAATGGGCCCCGCACTCCATCAGGCGAATTCCAGGGGTCGTTGCAACACGAGTGATCAACTGGCTGTTGCCAGGAGCTTAGCGAGGCGCTCGGCTGGGGTTTCCCAGTCGAGCGTTTTGCGTGGGCGGCTGTTCAGCTCGGCGGCCACGGCGTCCAGTTCTTCACGTCCGTAGCGGGCCAGGTCGGTGCCCTTGGGGAAGTACTGTCGCAGCAGGCCGTTTGTGTTCTCGTTTGAGCCGCGCTGCCAGGGGCTGCCGGGGTCGCAGAAGTAGACCGGCATGTCGGTGGCGGTGCTGAACTCCTTGTGCAGGTGCATCTCGGAGCCCTGGTCCCAGGTGAGGGAGCGTCTGAGCTGGGCGGGGAGGGTTGAGACGATCTGGACGAGTGCGTCGCGGACCTGGGCGGGCTGCCGACCGTCGGGCAGATGGACGAGGGCGACGAAGCGGCTGGAGCGCTCGACGAGTGTGCCGATCGCGGACTTGTGGGCCTTGCCGATGATGAGGTCGCCCTCCCAGTGTCCGGGGATCGCACGGTCAGCGGCCTCGGCGGGCCGTTCGCTGATCATCACCATGTCCTTCGACATGCGGGGCTGGCGCTTGTAGGACTGACGGTGCGGACGGCGCATGGTCCGTCCCGTGCGCAGGGCTTTGGCCAGTTCACGGCGGAGTTCTCCGCGGCCTTGGACGTAGAGGGCCTGATAGATGGTCTCGTGAGTCACGTGCATCTCCGGCCGGTCGGGGAAGCGTGCCCGCAGAGCCTGACAGATCTGTTCTGGACTCCAGCGACGTGCGAGGTGGTCCTGGACGAAGTCACGCAGCTCGGCGTTCTGGCCGATCTTCCCCGGCTTCGGGCGAGGACGCCGGGCGTCGGCGCGGGACTGTGCGGCGTGTGGCCGGTAGGCCCAGCGGGAGGTGTCCCTGCGCAGAGGCATGCCGTTGCGGCGTATCTCCCGGCTGATCGTGGACGGGCTGCGGCCCAGCTCAGCGGCTATCTGCCGGATGGACGCCTTCTCGCGCAGCCGGTCTGCGATGTGGATGCGATCGGTCTCACGCAGGTATCGCGACGAGCCGTGGGGCGGGATCGGCCGGCGGATTGGCGGGGCGGCTGATGTGTTTCCCGTGGCCTGGCGGCCGTTCCGCCATCGCTTGCCGGTCCGCTGGTTGATACCGACGATCCGGCAGGCCTCCATGCTGCTGACACCCTGGTCCATGAGCCGGAAGTATTCCGCCCGCTCATGGACCAGGGCTTTGCGGCCTTGAGACTCCCCCCGGTTCTCCCGGATCTTGAAGTCCATCGCACCCCCTGAACTGGGGTGTTGCAACGACCACTAGAACGGAAGTCAAGGAGTGCGGGGCCCATTCGTATGTCCGGACCGACCGCGGAGGGTTCCAGGCCATGTCCGCGAAGTCCCGCCTGCTCCGCGGCGTCCGGCACGCACGCTCGCGAAGGCTTCCGGAAAGCCCTGATAGCTCTGCTGCGGGGACTTTCCGGAAGCCTTGCGGCCGCACGCGCCGGACGCCGCGGAGCCCACCCTTCGGGCGGACGGCGGGACTTTGCGGATACGGCCTAGCGGAGCCGCGCCATCAGTGCGTGCTCGACGAGCGTGATCAGCGCGCTCTTCGCATCGGCGCGGTGGCGTGCGTCCGTGGTCAGGATCGGGGTGTCGGGTCCGATCTGGAGGGCCTCGCGGACCTCGTCGGGGGTGTAGGGCTGGTGTCCGTCGAAGCCGTTGAGGGCGATGACGAAGGGGAGCCCGCTGTTCTCGAAGTAGTCGACGGCGGGGAAGCAGTCGGCGAGGCGGCGGGTGTCGACGAGGACGACGGCGCCGATGGCGCCGCGGACCAGGTCGTCCCACATGAACCAGAACCGGTCCTGACCGGGCGTACCGAAGAGGTACAGGATCAGGTCCTGGTCCAGGGTGATGCGACCGAAGTCCATCGCCACCGTCGTGGTGGTCTTGTCTCCGGTGTGCGTCAGGTCGTCGATGCCCGCCGAGGCGGACGTCATCACGGCTTCGGTGCGCAGCGGATTGATCTCCGAGACGGCACCGACGAACGTGGTCTTACCCACGCCGAAGCCCCCTGCCACCACGATCTTCGCCGAGGTAGTGGAGCGGGCTGCTCCGCCGCTAGAGCTTGCGAAGTCCACTGAGCACCCTTTCGAGCAGTGTCACATCTGGCTGGCCGCCGGCGGACTCTTCGCCGCCGGGCTGGTGAATAGCGACGAGTCCGGCCTCTGCCAGGTCGGCTACGAGGATCCGGGCAACGCCGAGCGGGATCGAGAGCAGTGCCGAAATCTCGGCGACCGACTTGATCTCGAAGCACAGTCGGCAGATCCGCTGGTGCTCGGGCAACTGCCCTTGCAGCCGGGACGGATCGGCCGTGGTACTGACCAACGCCTCAATGGCGAGTTGGTAGCGCGGTCGGGTCCGGCCGCCGGTCATGGCGTACGGACGAACCAGCGGATTGTGCGCGGTCGGCGCGGCAGGCTCGGGGGCCTGCCGCGGCTGTACCGGCTGAATACGGGGCGTCCGGGGCGAGTCGTAGTGGTGCGGACGCTGGGTGGGCCACCCGGAACCCTGCAGGGTGTCCTGAGGCGGCTGCTGGGACTGCTGCGGCTGCTGGTAGGGCCGGTAAGGCTGCTGGGCGCCCTGTCTGCTGGGTGTGGAGGGGAAGTTGAACCGGTTGTCCCCGTGCTCACCCGGCATCTGCCGGCCACCGTTGTACGGGTGTCCGCCCTGGGGTGTGTCCACGATTCCTCCTCCGACTACCGGTCCCGATCCCAGTGGGTCCGCGCCACCGCACTTTATGGCCCGGTGGCGCGAAACGCACTGTCTGTCTACTAGTTAAGAAGACTTCCTTGCAGTTCAGCACGGAGGTCCGGAGTCAGGACACTGCCCGCACGGTCGACGAGAAGGGCCATTTCGTACCCAACCAGACCGATATCGGCGTCCGGGTGTGCGAGAACGGCCAGGGAAGATCCGTCGGAAATGGACATAATGAAGAGGAATCCGCGTTCCATCTCCACAACTGTCTGATTCACCGCGCCGCCCTCGAAGATCCGCGAGGCGCCCGCGGTCAGCGAGGTCAGCCCGGAGGCGACGGCCGCCAGCTGGTCGGCGCGGTCACGGGGGAATCCCTCGGACATGGCCAGCAGGAGTCCGTCTGCGGAGACCACCACCGTGTGCGACACCCCGGGGGTGTTGTCCACGAAGTTGGTGATCAACCAGTTCAGATTCTGCGCCGCCTGGCTCATCGGGCTCACACTAACGCTCCTGGTTGTAGGTATTACTGTCGTCCAAACCCGCGCTGCGTCCCCGCAGTACGCCCCGCCGCAGGTTGCTCAACCTGCCGCGGACGTCCTCGGGGGCACGGGAAACCTGGGGGCCGCCCTGCGGGGTCTGCTCCGCCGCGCCCTCGACCAGATTGGCCTTGGGCACCCGCCGGGGGAGTCCGGACGGGGTGATCCCGCCCGCCTTCGGCTCCCGGAGCTTCTCGGCCCGCTCCCAGCGCTCGTCGTTGGCCGAGCGCCAGTCGTCGGAGCCGTTGTCGCCCTGCTGCGGCAGTTCCTTCTCCTGCTGCGGCTGCTGCGCGGCGGCGGGCCGGTTGTTCCCGCGACCGGTGGGCTGCCAGTGCTGCTGACCGCCCCGGCGCGGCAGACCGGCTTCGGTCAGCTCGTGGCCGGAGTTGGGCGTGGGTCCCGGACGGTCGAAGCCTACGCGCTCCTGCGGCTCGGCGGGGGCGCTCGGGACGGATTCCGCTTCCGCTGGCGCCGATGGCTCGAATGCACCCTGGTAGGCGCCCTGGTCCGGCCAGACATCCTGATGGGCCCGGGGAGCGAACGGCTCCTCGTACGACGGCTGCGAGGCTTCACCGGCCGCGTAGGCGGCTTCCGTATAGCCACCGGGCCGACCCTGCTCGGGCTGCGGGGCAAAGCCCGTGTCGGCGACGTAGGGGTCGTAGCCGCCCTCGTACGAGGTCTGCTGCGGCTCCTGCGGGTAGCCGTCGGCGTACGGCTCCTGGGGGAACCGCTGGTGTTCGCCCGCCGTCTGCGCCTCCAGCGCCGCCCGGCGCTCCTCGCGCAGCAGCGAACGGCCCACCGGGTCCAGCTGTGCCGCGTCCGCCGAGGGCTGCTCGTAGCGGGAGTCGTCGAAGCCGAGCTCCGCAGCCGTGCGCGCGTGCGACGGCTGTTCGAAGCTCTGCTGCTCCGGAATGATCGAGGAGACGGTGAAGTCGTCCGCCGCGGCGGACGGTTCGCCACCGCCGCCGTGGGTGATCGCGTCCGGCAGCATCACCAGCGACGTGGTGCCGGCCTGCTCGCCCGAGGGGCGCAGCTGGACCCGGATGCCGTGCCGGTCGGCGAGCCGGCCGACCACGAAGAGACCCATCCGCTGCGAGACCGCGGCGTCCACGGTCGGCGGATTGGCCAGCTTGTGGTTGATGTCGGCGAAGTCCTCGGCGGTGAGGCCGATGCCCTTGTCGTGGATCTCGATCATCACGCGGCTGTCGGGCAGCCGGGTCGCGGTGACCCGCACCTTGGTCTGCGGCGAGGAGAAGGTGGTGGCGTTCTCCAGCAGCTCGGCCAGCAGATGCACGAGGTCGGTGACGGACTGGCCGTGGATCTCGGTCTCGGGCACTCCGGAGAGCTCGATGCGCTCGTAGGACTCCACCTCGGAGGAGGCGGCACGGAGCACGTCGACCAGCGGGACCGGCTGGTTCCAGCGGCGGCCGGGCTCCTCGCCCGCGAGGATCAGGAGGTTCTCGCCGTTGCGGCGCATGCGGGTGGCCAGGTGGTCCAGCCGGAAGAGGTTCTCCAGCTGGTCCGGGTCGGCCTCGTTGTTCTCCAGGTCGGTGATGAGGGTCAGCTGGCCCTCGATCAGCGACTGGTTGCGGCGCGAGAGGTTGGTGAAGATCGCGTTGACGTTGCCCCGCAGCATGGCCTGCTCGGCCGCCAGCCGGACCGCCTCGCGGTGCACCTGGTCGAAGGCGCGGGCCACCTCGCCGATCTCGTCGCGGCTGTGGATCGGGATCGGCTGGACGCGGGTGTCGACCCGGCCCGGTTCGGCCCGGGACAGCTGGTCGACCAGCATCGGCAGCCGCTGCTCGGCGACCTGGAACGCGGCCGTGCGCAGTTGGCGCATCGAGCGGCTCATCTGCCGGGCCATCAGGCCGGCCAGGGCGAACGCGGCCAGCAGCGCGACGATCACGACGGCGGCGTTGACGATGGCGTCGTTCCTGGCACTGGACGAGATCTCCGCGGCCTCGGCCACCGCCTTGTCGACGAGTTCTTCCTCGACCGTGGTGTAGCCGTCGAACTTGGCGGTGGCGGCGGCCATCCAGGTCTCGGGCGTGATGCCCTTCGCGGCCAGCTGCTCGGGCGACTTGCCCTGCCCGATCTGCTGGGCCATGCCGTCGAAGAACGAGCCGTCGATGCTGGGCGGGGCGACGAACGGGGTACCGGCCGCGTCGGCCTTCTCCCTGGCCTTCTTCAGCTCCTCGGCGCCCTCGTCGGCCTTGGCGGACATGACCTGCTTCAGCCGGGCCGCGTCGGCCTCCGTACCACCGGAGGTGAACTCGCCGAGCGCGATCTGCTCCAGGTAGTTGTACGAGTTGAAGGCCTTGACCTGGGCGTCGAACTTGGCGCTCTCCTGGCTCGGACGCACCAGCAGATGCATGCCGATGGAGCGCTGAAGCGATTCTGCGGCCTTGGCCAGCTCGATCGCGTAGACCGTACGGCCGTAGCTGGTGATGTTGCCGGTGCCCAGCCCCAGCTCGTTGCTGAACTCCATCAGGGAGTGCTGGACCTTGACGTAGCCCTCCTCCGTCTTCACCGGGTCCATGCCCTCGACGAAGGCCGACTTGCGCAACTCGGGAAGAGTGGGCTCCTCCAGCCGGAAGAGCTGCAGGCGCCGTTCCAGGCCCTGTTTCTCGGGCATGTCCTTCACGGCTTCGTTGAACTTGCCCGCGGCGTTGTCGGTGGCGGCCTGGACCTTCCCGATGACTTCGGCGTCACGCTTGTTCGAGAGGAGGGGCTGAGCGGAGAGGTCACGCTCGTTGAGGAGCGCCTGGCCGTACTCGGCGGCCGCGCGCACGATCAGCGCGGTCTTCTCGGCGTCCTGCGCCTCGTCCCAGGTGTCGACCGATTCCTTCACCTGGAATCCGCCCATGACCAGGCCGACCAGGACAGGGAGCAGGAGAATGGCGTTCAGCCGGGTGGGCACACGCCAGTTGCGCGGGGAGAACCGGCTGGAGCCGCCACCGCGCACCGCCGCATCGGCGGACGACGCCGCGGCGCGCGGCGGCGGGGTGAAGTTGCCCCGCTCCTGCTGCGCCGTGGAGCCCGCGTTGTTTCGCCTCACTCGACCAACAACCTCTCGGCGTCGGCACCTACGTTGTGCCGTGTTTTGTTCAGGGCCGTACTACTCGGGAGTCCGACGAATTCCAGCACGGGGACCGGTCGCGTTCCAAACAGTCGGAATCTGTCATTCCGAGTGGCCCAGGCCTCGGATATAACGGGCATAAAGAACGAGCCCCGTCAAAAGGCGGGGCTCGTGTGAGCGCAGTGACACCAATCGGATGCGTCGGGTGTCGACCGCGGGGCAATTCTCTGTCGAAACGTTATGAATGCGAGGGTGGATCGTGTCAAAGGACACAGTCCACCTCCGCCCGACTGCGGCAACTACCGTATGGCAATACCGACTTGTTCCTACTTGAGCCGCGCCATGAGCGCGTGTTCGACGAGCGTGATCAGACCGCTCTTGGCGTCCGCGCGGTGGCGTGCGTCCGTCGTGATGATCGGGGTGTCGGGTCCGATCTGGAGGGCCTCGCGGACCTCGTCGGGGGTGTAGGGCTGGTGTCCGTCGAAGCCGTTGAGGGCGATGACGAAGGGGAGCCCGCTGTTCTCGAAGTAGTCGACGGCGGGGAAGCAGTCGGCGAGGCGGCGGGTGTCGACGAGGACGACGGCGCCGATGGCGCCGCGGACCAGGTCGTCCCACATGAACCAGAACCGGTCCTGACCGGGCGTACCGAAGAGGTACAGGATCAGGTCCTGGTCCAGGGTGATGCGACCGAAGTCCATGGCGACGGTCGTCGTCGTCTTGCCCCCGGTGTGCGTCAGGTCGTCGATGCCCGCGGACGCGGACGTCATCACGGCTTCCGTACGCAACGGGTTGATCTCCGAGACGGCACCGACGAACGTGGTCTTACCCACGCCGAAGCCCCCGGCCACCACGATCTTCGCCGAGGTGGTGGCCCGGGCCGCACCGCCGCTAGAGCTTGCGAAGTCCACTGAGCACCCTTTCGAGCAGTGTCACATCCGGCGCGCCGCCGGCCTCTCCATTGCCCGGCTGGTGGATGGCCACCATGCCGGCTTCCGCCAGGTCCGCGACGAGAATCCGGGCCACACCGAGCGGCATCGACAGCAGCGCCGAGACCTCGGCCACCGACTTGACCTCACGGCAGAGGTGGCAGATCCGCTGGTGCTCGGGGAGCAGCGTCCCCAGATGCGCGGGGTCGGCCGTGGTGGAGACCAGCGCCTCTATGGCGAGCTGGTAGCGCGGCCGGGTCCGGCCACCGGTCATGGCGTACGGGCGGACCAGTGGCTGGTCGCCTTCACCGTCGTACGACGCGTGGTGCAGTGCGCCGTACGGATCGGGTGAGGCGGGTGGCGGGGTCATGAATCCTCCGGGCGTGACAGCAGTACGTCGGCTTGCCGTCTGAAGGGGCCGGTGGGGGGCTCTGAGCGGCCGGACGGGCGAGGGATGAGGGCGTTGGCTGGGGCGATCGAGTCTGTCATCGATCCATGGCCGCCTAATGAAGCAGGCTGCCCTGGAGCTCGGCACGGAGGTCGGGGGTGAGGACGGTGCCCGCACGGTCGACCAGCAGAGCCATCTCGTACCCCACCAGACCGATGTCGGCGTCCGGGTGGGCGAGGACGGCCAGGGAGGATCCGTCCGAGATGGACATCAGGAAGAGGAACCCTCGTTCCATCTCCACCACGGTCTGACTGACGGCGCCGCCTTCGAAGATCCGGGAGGCGCCCGCGGTCAGCGAGGTCAGCCCGGAGGCGACGGCCGCCAGCTGGTCGGCGCGGTCACGGGGGAATCCTTCGGACATGGCCAGCAGGAGTCCGTCGGCGGAGACCACCACCGTGTGCGACACCCCGGGGGTGTTGTCCACGAAGTTGGTGATCAACCAGTTCAGATTCTGCGCGGCCTGACTCATCGGGCTCAACTAACGCTCCTGCTGGTGAGTGGGGCCGAGTGGGAAACTGCCGGTCGACTGGCTGTTGTTGGCCTGCCGTCCCTGCTGGATGCCCCGGCGGAGATTGGTCAACCGCCCGCGAACATCATCGGGGGCGCGTGACACCTGCGGACCGGACTGATGGTTCTGCTGCTGAGCGGTACCCGGCACCAGGTTGGCGCGAGGTACCCGGCGCGGCAGTCCGGAAGTGGTGACTCCGCCTGCCGCGGGCTTCTTGACCCGCTCCGCCTGCCGTACGAGTTCGTCGTTCGGCGAGGGGCGCCAGGAACTTGTGGTGCTGCCCGTGTCGCCTCCGTCGCGGCTCGGCGCCGCGGGAGCGGAGGACTCCGGGGCCGGCTGCTGGGAGAGCGGTGCGGACGCCTGCGGCTCGGCGGGCGGCTGTTGGCCGCCCTGCTGCGGGCCGTGGAACCAGTTCGTCTCCAGGGTGTCGTACAGCGGCGTACGACCGTCCCCGGGCCCGGCCGCCGGAGGCAGCGCCTCGGGCTGCGGCTGCGGTGGCAGCACCGGGCGGTACTGCGCGTCGCCGGCGGTCGGACGCGGGGCACCGAGGTCCTCGTCGTCCCGGCCGCGCTGACGAGGGGTCGGCAGGCCCTGGTCCTGCGCCCGGACGGGCTGCGGCCGGCCGAAGTCGGGACGGGCGAACTGTGCGGTGCTCGCCGGGTCCTGGGACGGGTCCTGCGGGGCCGGAGCCGAGAAGTCCGGGCGGGCGAACTCGGCGGTGGAGCCGGGGCCCTGGCTGTCGTCCATGGGCGCCCGCGGGTTGAGCGGCGGGCTCGTCGGCCGCTGGAACTGGCCGGTGGACTCGGGCTCCTCGTGGCCGCGCGGGGCGTCCAGCGGAGTACGCCGCGGCGCGGACGGGGCCTCGGCGCCCCAGCTGGTGGTCTGCGGGCGCTGCGGCTGAGGGTTGCCACCGGGCAGCTCGGCACGCGGGCCGCCGACCGGGGGCAGCTGACGGTCCGGCTCGCCCTGGCCGACGGGCTGCTGGAAGCCGCCCTGGCCGGCCGGGTTCTGCCGGGCCTGCTGCGGCTGCGAGGGCTGCCAGGGGGCGCCGGGGCCGTTCGGCCGGTCCTGCGGGCCGTTCTGGTCCTGGCGGTTCTGGCCGAACAGGTCGGGCCGGCCCGACTCCGGACGGCCCGGTCCGTCGCCCTGGCCGTGGGCACCGAGGCGGGCGCCGTTGCCGAAGGCGCCGGCGAGGCCGCCGCCCTGACGCTGCGGCGCCGGACGGGAACCGTCCTGCGGTCCGGTGCCGGACAGCCCGGCGGACTGGAATCCGGCGTTCTGCCCGCCCTGCTGGTTCGGCCGGCCCTGCTGGTTCGGCTGGCCCTGCTGGTGGCGGGGACCGCCGTCGCGCGAGGGCAGCGCGGCACGCGGCGCGGAGCCCGCACCGACCTGACCGCGCGAGGCGCCCGGACCCGTGGCGAGACGTCCGGCCGGGCCGGACGGGGCGCCGCCGGGGCCGGGACGGGAGCCGTTGCCCGCGCCCGCCGGGCCACCGGCGAGCGGACCGCCCGGGGCGCCGGACTGCTGCCCGGGTGCCTGCTTGGGGGCCGGCTGCTTGCCGCCGTGCGCGACGTCGACGGGCAGCATGACCAGCGCGGTCGTGCCACCGGAGTCCGAGGGCCGCAGCTGGATCCGGATGCCGTGACGCAGGGACAGCCGGCCGACCACGAACAGACCCATGCGGCGGGAGACCGAGACGTCCACGGTGGGCGGCGAGGCGAGCCGCTCGTTGATCGCGGCGAGGTCCTCGGGGGAGAGGCCGATACCGGTGTCGTGGATCTCGACCAGCACCCGCCCGTCCGGCAGCGCGTGACCGGTGACCCGGACCTTCGTCTGCGGAGAGGAGAACGACGTGGCGTTCTCCAGCAGCTCGGCGAGCAGGTGCACGAGGTCGTTGACCACGCGGCCCGCGACCTCGGTGGCGGGCACCGCGGCCAGCTCGATGCGCTCGTACTGCTCCACCTCGGAGGCGGCGGCACGGAGCACGTCGACCAGCGGGACGGGACGGGTCCACCGGCGGCCCGGCTCCTCGCCCGCGAGGACGAGGAGGTTCTCGCCGTTACGGCGCATACGGGTCGCGAGGTGGTCGAGCTTGAAGAGCGAGGAGAGCTGGTCCGGGTCGGCCTCACGCGACTCCAGCTCGGAGATGAGCGAGAGCTGACGCTGGATGAGGCCCTGGCTGCGGCGCGAGAGGTTGGTGAACATCGCGTTGACGTTGCCCCGGAGCAGGGCCTGCTCGGCGGCGAGACGGACGGCCTCGCGGTGCACGTCGTCGAAGGCCGCGGCCACCTGACCGATCTCGTCCCGGGAATGCACACCGACCGACTCGACCGAGGTGTCCACGTCCTGCGGGTCGGCCTCGGAGAGCTGCTTGACGAGCTCGGGCAGCCGGTCCTGGGCCACGCGCGTGGCCGTGTCCTGGAGCCGCCGCAGCGAACGGATCATGGACCGGGCGACCACGAAGGCGCCGACCAGCGAGACGCCGAGCACCAGCAGGATGAGCGCACCGCTGACGATCGCTTCGCGCTTCGACTCGTCGCGGAGCTCGCGGGCCTTGCCCTCCATGTCGCTGAGGAGGGTCTCCTCGATGGTCTTCATCGCCTGGATCTTGGTGGAGCTCTGGTCGTACCAGTCCAGGTAGGAACGGCTCGCGGTGCCGGTCATGCCCGAGGGGCTGTCCAGCACCTTCTTCGCGTAGGCGTTGGCGGCCTTGATCTCCGGGTTGCCCTCGTCGAGCGTGGCGGTCAGCTCGTCGGCGTTGTTGCCGGTCGTCGTGTACACGGCCTTGAAGGAGCGGAGGGCCGAGCTCTCCTTGCGCAGCGCGGCGCGGCCGAACTGCTTGTCGTTCTCGTTGAGGTGCGGCTGCTTGTCGTTGCCGCCGGGCAGGGCCGCGGCGATGATCGCGCGCTGGACCGAGGCGTACTCCTTGGCGGAGGAGAAGGCCGCCAGTGCCCGGGTCCGCTTGATCATCTCGGAGTTGCTGGTCGCCTGCGCCATGTCCTGCGAGAGGCTCAGCAGCGAGGTGATCAGCTGGCTGTACTGGTCGACGGTCTGGAGACTCGGGGTGTCTTTGGCGTACGCCGTCTTGCGGATGTCCCGAATCTCGGAGAGCTGGCTCGCGATCTGGGTGACGCTCGAATAGATGCCTTCGAGGGCCTCGTCGTCGGTGGGGTCGCCGATCGAGGTCGTCGCTTCGAGGAAGGCCGTCTTCGCCCGGTCGGTCTTCTTGCGGGGCTCGGTGACCTTGAAGTCGGTGGGCTTCACCCCGTTGGCCAGCGGACCGGCCGAACGGTCGCGCTCCTCCTGGAGCGCGACCGCGAGCGCCGTCGCCTGCTTGGTCATCTTGGTCAGCAACTGCATGTGATCCAGCTGCTGGATGTCGTTCATGGACTCGTTGATCCGCAGTCCGCCCAGCGTGGTCGCGGCGACCACCGGAAGGGCGAGCAGGGAGACCAGGCGTGTGCTGATGCGCCAGTTGCGAAGAGCGACTCGCGAGCCGTTGCTGACGGGGCCCTGGGACTTCGGTGACGAGACCGGATCGACGTCGTCGTTCGCCGTGGCACCGGGGCGCTGAGCACGGTCGCCGCTGTCGCCGGCCGCGGCAGGCCCGGGGTTCTGGGCGTGCTGGGCCGAGGAACCGCGGTCGGTCCCGCCGTGCGGCTCCTGCTCCGCCGCAGCGCTGCCATCCCTCTTGAAACGTCCCTGCACTAGCGTCGCAACCTCTGGACCAGGCGTTCCTCCGTGCGAGACGGTGGAACGGTGTCGGCGTCGTGGGACGTTGTCTCCGCCCCATGGTGGTCGTGAGTGACCGGCTTTCCTCCCCTTTCCGCCGCCACTCGGCGCTCCGTTGCGCCCCCTGCGCGCCGGCTTGAAACCCGCGGCGGTGCGTGGAATTCCAGCACAGTGCCGGATCTCCAACAAGGGCCCGGCACCGGGCTGCGAGTTGAGTGACGCGTTGTGACGGATGAGTAACAAGCGGTGGAACGTGATCACGGGTAAACCGGACGATTGCGGGTGAATCGGCGAGGCGTGAACGGTGTCCCAGTCGCCATGGTCAGGAGTGGAATGACTGATTCAGTGCCGTAATGTCCGTTTCTGTGGGCGCGATCGAGCGCCCGAAATAAGGGAATTGTCGGCGCGGTCGTGAGCAAACTCACATGATGATCGCCGTCTCTTCCGGGCTTCTGGAGGGAATTGGATGTTTAGCCTGACGCTTTACACGGATGGCAAATCCGACAACCGGCGCCCCTGAGGGCGGCGCCCGCAACCGACAGGGTCCGAACGGCAGATGAAGACGACGATGATGTTCCGCAACATTGCCAACCCCCGGCGCACCACGCTGGCGCACCTCAAGGACGCCGACGCGCTGCAGACGCCGGAGCAGCCGGAGCACGCCGTGGCCCTGCCCGCCCAGACGGCCAACCCCCGCCGCACCATCCTCATGGAAGCCCCGGTCACCGCCGCGGTCGCGGAGTAGCGAGAGGCCCTCGTCCCCCTCACCCGCGCCGGCGCCCCGCTCCCGCGCGGCCGCCCCGTCATGCCGCCCGGCAATTGAAGCAATCCCCGCCGGGCAACGCGTTAGCCTGGAGCGTCAGTCTTCAGCCAGCAAGTGAGGGGCGACAGCATCCCGTGCGCATCGCCAGGTTCTCCATCGACGGCAATGTCGCCTTCGGCGCCGTCGAGGGCGAGGGGCCCGATGGTCTCGTCCTCGACATCATCAAGGGCATTCCGTACGCCGAGTTCGAGCTCTCCGGCACCAAGGTCCCGCTGAACAAGGTCCGCCTTCTGCCGCCCGTGCTCCCGAACAAGGTCGTGGCCATCGGCCGCAACTACGCGGAGCACGCCGCGGAACTCGGCAACGAGGTACCGGACGTCCCCGTCGCCTTCTTCAAGCCCACCACCTCGGTGATCGGCTCGGGCGACGCGATCGAGTACCCCTCCTTCTCGAACGAACTCCACCACGAGGCCGAACTGGCCGTGGTCATCGGCCGCATGTGCCGGGAAGTGCCGCGCGAGCGCGTGAAGGACGTCATCTTCGGCTACACCTGCGCCAATGACGTCACCGCCCGCGACGCCCAGAAGCGCGAGAAGCAGTGGGCTCGGGCCAAGGGCTTCGACACCTCCTGCCCGCTCGGCCCCTGGGTGGAGACCGACCTCGACCCCCACGACCTGACCATCCAGGCCACGGTCAACGGCGAGCAACGCCAACTGGGCCGTACGAGCGACATGATCCGCTCGATCGAGGATCTGGTCGTCCACATCACGGAAGCCATGACGCTGCTCCCGGGCGATGTGATCCTCACCGGCACTCCCGCAGGGGTCGGACCCCTCCATGTCGGCGACGAGGTCGCCGTCACCATCGAAGGCATCGGCACTCTCACCAACAAGGTGATCAAGCGTGGTTAACGCACCCGTCCGTGTACGTTTCTGTCCCTCCCCGACCGGCAACCCCCACGTGGGCCTGGTCCGCACCGCCCTGTTCAACTGGGCCTTCGCCCGGCACCACGGCGGCACCCTGGTCTTCCGCATCGAGGACACGGACGCCGCCCGTGACTCCGAGGACTCCTACAACCAGCTCCTGGACTCGATGCGCTGGCTCGGCTTCGACTGGGACGAGGGCCCCGAGGTCGGCGGCCCGCACGCCCCGTACCGCCAGTCGCAGCGCATGGACATCTACAAGGACGTCGCCGACAGGCTCCTCGCGGGCGGGTACGCGTACCACTGCTACTGCACCACCGAGGAGCTCGACACCCGCCGCGACGCCGCCCGCGCCGCCGGCAAGCCGTCCGGCTACGACGGCCACTGCCGCGAGCTGAGCGCCGAGCAGATCGCCGCGTACGAGGCCGAGGGCCGCACCTCCATCGTCCGCTTCCGGATGCCCGACGAGGCGCTCACCTTCACCGACCTGGTCCGCGGCGAGCTGACCTTCCAGCCGGAGAACGTGCCGGACTACGGCATCGTCCGTGCCAACGGCGCCCCGCTCTACACGCTGGTCAACCCGGTCGACGACGCGCTGATGGAGATCACCCACGTCCTGCGCGGCGAGGACCTGCTCTCCTCCACGCCGCGCCAGCTCGCCCTCTACAAGGCGCTCATCGAGCTGGGCATCGCCAAGGACACCCCCGCCTTCGGCCACCTGCCGTACGTCATGGGCGAGGGCAACAAGAAGCTCTCCAAGCGCGACCCGCAGGCCTCGCTCAACCTCTACCGCGAGCGCGGCTTCCTGCCGGAGGGGCTGCTCAACTACCTCTCCCTGCTGGGCTGGTCGATCGCCGAGGACCGCGACATCTTCTCCGTCGAGGAGATGGTGGCCGCGTTCGACATCAAGGACGTCAACGCCAACCCGGCGCGCTTCGACCTGAAGAAGTGCGAGCACATCAACGCCGAGCACATCCGCAAGATGGACGTGAAGGCGTTCACCGAGGCCTGCGGCCCCTGGCTGAAGGCCCCGTTCGCCCCGTGGGCCCCGGAGGCCTTCGACGCGGAGCAGTTCGCGGCGATCGCCCCGCACGCCCAGACCCGCGTCACGGTCCTCTCCGACATCACGGCCAACGTCGACTTCCTCTTCCTCGAAGAGCCGGCGACGGACGAGGCGTCCTGGGCCAAGGCGATGAAGGAGGGCTCCGACGCCCTCCTCACCACGGCCCGCGCCAAGCTGATCGAGGCCGAGTGGAACGCGGACGCCCTGAAGAACGCCATCCTCGCCGCCGGTGAGGAGCACGGCCTGAAGCTCGGCAAGGCCCAGGCCCCGGTCCGCGTCGCGGTCACCGGCCGCACGATCGGCCTGCCGCTCTTCGAGTCCCTGGAGATCCTGGGCCGCGAGAAGACGATCGCCCGCATCGACGCGGCGCTGGCGAAGCTGGCCGCGTAACGGCGCCTCCATCGAAGCGCACCCACGGGAGGGGCGGCAGTCACGACGGCTGCCGCCCCTCCCGCGGTCTCGTACCCGCTGTGTCCGCCGTACGGGCCTCTACGCTGACCTCATGACGATCCGCGCGGTCCTCTGGGACATCGACGACACGATCTTCGACTACTCCGGTGCCGACAGCATCGGCATGCGCAAGCATCTCGAACAGGAGGGCCTGCCCGACGGATACGACTCCGCCGAGCAGGCCCTCGCCGCATGGCGGGCGATCACCGATGTGCACTGGGCGCGGTTCGCGGCCGGGGAGACGGACTTCCTGGGGCAGCGCCGGGACCGGGTCAGGGAGTTCGTCTCGCGGCCGCTGGAGGACGAGGAGGCCGACGACTGGTTTGCTCGGCACGCGGCCCACTACGAGGCCGCCTGGGCGCTCTTCCCGGATGTGTTGCCGGTACTGGATCTGCTGGCGGACGGGTTCCGGCACGCGGTGCTCTCGAACTCCAGCATCCACAACCAGGACCGCAAGCTGCGCGCGCTCGGCGTGCGGGACCGTTTCGAGGCCGTGGTGTGCGCCGTGGAGCTGGGCGTCTCCAAGCCCGAGGCCGGCGCCTTCCACGCCGCCTGCGACGCGCTGGCGCTGGAGCCGGGGGAGGTCGCGTACGTGGGGGACGAGCCGGACATCGACGCCGGTGGGGCGGTCGCCGCCGGGCTGATGGGGATCTGGCTGGACCGGGGCGGACGCGGCGGACGGCCCGAGCTCGTCCGCATCAGCGGGCTCGATCAGCTGCCCGGACTGCTGGCGGGCAATACCCGTTTTGGAGCGCCGGACACCTTCGGGTAATGTTCTTCCTGCGCCGCCCGAGCGGGACGAAAGATCCGAACGGGAGGCGCAAGCCGAACAAAACCCCTCATCGGGGGTTGAGTTCTGGTGGGCTATGGTGTAATTGGCAACACTACGGTTTCTGGTACCGTCATTCTAGGTTCGAGTCCTGGTAGCCCAGCGCAGAAATGCAACAAGTAGTAACAAGCCCCCGTTGTGTAGCGGCCTAGCACGCTGCCCTCTCACGGCAGTAGCGCCGGTTCGAATCCGGTCGGGGGTACAGATCCTTCCCGCGAGATCATCTGGGTCGCACCCACGGTCTCGATGCAGGATCGCTAGGGCCCCCGTTGTGTAGCGGCCTAGCACGCTGCCCTCTCACGGCAGTAGCGCCGGTTCGAATCCGGTCGGGGGTACTTGTAACACTGTGGGCTATGGTGTAATTGGCAACACTACGGTTTCTGGTACCGTCATTCTAGGTTCGAGTCCTGGTAGCCCAGCGCAGAAATGCAACAAGTAGTAACAAGCCCCCGTTGTGTAGCGGCCTAGCACGCTGCCCTCTCACGGCAGTAGCGCCGGTTCGAATCCGGTCGGGGGTACAACAGCAGGACAGGCAAAGGCCCTTCATCCAGATGAAGGGCCTTTGCCGTTGGTCCGCGAGGCCCGTTCGAGCTGCGGGCCCGTTCAGAGACCGTAACGCCGGGCCGACTCCTCTTCCTGGGCCTCCGGCGCAGGGACTTCAGCAACGGCTCGTAGAGCACCGGCGACGCGACCGCCATCTCCACCTGCTCCGACTCCGTGGGGTACGTCTCCATCATGTCCAGGTCCTGGACGGCGACTTGATGCATCGGACCGGCCTGCTCGGCCAGGTAATCGATGTCGCATGGATGGCCGAGGCGGATCAGGGTGGCCACCGAGGACACCAGCGCGCGATACGCGGAGGAGAAGGAGCCGATCTCCTGCGTCGTCGCCCAGCCGGTCCGTTCCAGGAGTCGCTCGACCTCCGCGCCGGGCGGTCTCGGTCTCCGGGGCCGTCTCGTCGGGATCGGGGCCGTGCGGGAGTGACCACAGTGCCGCGCCCAGCCGGATCGTCCGGCTCAGGGAGTCGTCGTCGATGTGGGAGAGGACCTCGCGCGCCGTGGCCACGGGGAGGCGGCCCACCCGGATCAGGGCCCGCACCGGGCGCAGCCGGTGCACATGGCTCTCGTCGTATTCGGCCTGCGTCGCGGTGATCCGCCGAGGTTCTGAGAGGGGCCGCCACGACGCTGGGGCGGCCGGAGAACTGCCTGGTGTGTCAGCCGTTGCGGCGCAGGGCCTCGCTGAGCCTGGCCGCCGAGTCGATGACCGCCTGGGCGTGCATCCGGCCCGGGTGCCTGGTCAGTCGCTCGATCGGTCCGGAGACCGAGACGGCGGCGACCACCCGGTTCGAGGGGCCGCGCACCGGGGCCGAGACCGAGGCCACGCCCGGCTCGCGCTCGCCGATCGACTGGGCCCAGCCCCTGCGCCGCACGCCCGAGAGCGCCGTCGCCGTGAAGCGGGCACCCTGGAGGCCGCGGTGCAGGCGCTCCGGCTCCTCCCAGGCCATCAGGATCTGGGCCGACGAGCCGGCCTTCATGGTGAGCGTGGAGCCGACCGGCACGGTGTCCCGCAGGCCGGACAGCCGCTCCGCCGCCGCCACGCAGATCCGCATGTCGCCCTGCCGGCGGTAGAGCTGCGCGCTCTCGCCCGTGATGTCGCGCAGGTGCGTGAGCACCGGGCCCGCCGTGGCCAGCAGGCGGTCCTCGCCCGCCGCCGCCGCGAGCTCCGCCAGCCGGGGGCCGAGAATGAAACGGCCCTGCATGTCCCTCGCCACCATCCGGTGGTGTTCCAGTGCCACGGCCAGCCGGTGGGCCGTGGGCCGTGCGAGCCCGGTCGCCGCGACCAGCCCGGCGAGGGTGGCCGGACCGGACTCCAGGGCGCTCAATACCAGAGCTGCCTTGTCGAGAACGCCGACGCCGCTAGAGTTGTCCATACGACGATACTCCCGTCTCACTCTGTGAAACGCAAGTTCAATATTCGGCGGAAGTTGCGAACCTGTACGGGCGGCCACACAACGGCCCGTAGCCACCGCCCCGCACGGGGGTCCGGACGGCGGCGCACCGAATCTCTAGTTGGGCCGGCGAAGACGCCGGCCGGAGGGAAAGCGATGGGTAGGACACTCGCGGAGAAGGTCTGGGACGACCATGTCGTCCGGCGCGCCGAAGGTGAGCCCGACCTCCTCTTCATCGATCTGCACCTGCTGCACGAGGTGACCAGCCCCCAGGCCTTCGACGGCCTCCGGCAGGCCGGACGCCGGGTGCGGCGCCTCGATCTCACCATCGCCACCGAGGATCACAACACCCCGACCCTCGACATCGACAAGCCGATCGCCGACCCGGTCTCCCGCGCCCAGCTGGAGACCCTGCGCAAGAACTGCGCGGAGTTCGGCGTACGGCTGCACCCCCTGGGCGACGTCGAGCAGGGCGTCGTGCACGTGGTCGGCCCGCAGCTGGGCCTGACCCAGCCCGGCACCACCGTGGTCTGCGGCGACTCCCACACCTCCACGCACGGCGCCTTCGGTGCGCTGGCGTTCGGCATCGGCACCAGCCAGGTCGAGCACGTGCTGGCCACCCAGACACTGCCGATGGCCCGCCCGAAGACCATGGCGATCACCATCGACGGCGAACTGCCCGACGGCGTCACGGCCAAGGACCTGATCCTCGCGATCATCGCCCGGATCGGCACCGGCGGCGGCCAGGGCTACATCCTGGAGTACCGCGGCTCCGCCATCGAGAAGCTCTCGATGGAAGCCCGGATGACCATCTGCAACATGTCGATCGAGGCGGGCGCCCGGGCGGGCATGATCGCCCCGGACGAGACCACCTTCGACTATCTGAAGGGCCGCGACCACGCCCCCCAGGGCGAGGACTGGGACGCCGCCGTCGCGTACTGGAAGACGCTGCGCACGGACGACGACGCGGTCTTCGACGCCGAGGTCGTCATCGACGCGGCCGAACTGGCCCCGTTCGTCACCTGGGGCACCAACCCCGGCCAGGGCGCGCCCCTGTCGGCCAACGTCCCCGACCCTGCTTCGTACGAGGACGCCTCGGAGCGCAACGCCGCCGAAAAGGCCCTGGAGTACATGGGGTTGACCGCCGGCCAGCCGCTGCGCGAGATCAACGTGGACACCGTCTTCGTAGGTTCCTGCACCAACGGCCGGATCGAGGACCTGCGCAACGCGGCCGCAGTCCTGGACGGACGCAAAGTCGCCGACGGGGTACGGATGCTGGTCGTCCCGGGCTCCGTCCGGGTCGCCCTCCAGGCCGTCGAGGAGGGCCTGGACAAGGTCTTCACCGCCGCGGGCGCCGAATGGCGGCACGCCGGCTGTTCGATGTGCCTGGGCATGAACCCCGACCAGCTGGCCCCCGGCGAGCGCTCCGCCTCCACCTCGAACCGCAACTTCGAGGGCCGGCAGGGCAAGGGCGGCCGTACGCACCTGGTCTCCCCGCAGGTCGCCGCCGCCACCGCCGTTCTGGGCCACCTGGCCTCGCCCGCCGACCTGTCCGACGCCCGTACGCCCGCCGGAGTCTGAGAATCATGGAAGCTTTCACCACGCACACCGGCCGGGCCGTCCCGCTGCGCCGCAGCAATGTCGACACCGACCAGATCATCCCCGCGCACTGGCTGAAGAAGGTCACCCGGGACGGCTTCGAGGACGGACTCTTCGAGGCCTGGCGCAAGGACGAGAGCTTCGTCCTCAACCGCCCGGAACGCAAGGGCGCCACGGTCCTGGTGGCCGGGCCCGACTTCGGCACCGGATCGTCCCGCGAACACGCCGTGTGGGCGCTGCAGAACTACGGCTTCAAGGCCGTCGTCTCCTCCCGGTTCGCTGACATCTTCCGCGGCAACTCGCTGAAGAACGGGCTGTTGACCGTCGTACTCGACCAGAAGGTGGTCGACGCGCTCTGGGAGCTGACCGAGGCCGATCCCACGGCCGAGATCACCGTCGACCTGGAGGCGCGCCAGGTCCGCGCCGAGGGCATCACCGCAGACTTCGAGCTCGACGAGAACTCCCGTTGGCGACTGCTCAACGGGCTGGACGACATCAGCCTCACCCTTCGGGACGAAGCGGACATTGCGTCTTATGAGGTGGCAAGGCCGACCTTCAAGCCGCGTACAATTAACGCCTGAGCAGCGCGTTTCCAGGACTGCGCCCCCTGCCATCTGGTAGGGGGCGCAGTCGCTTGTTGAGACCCCGTCGGGCGACAACTCGCCTCAGATGGCACAATCGGTGCATGGAACGCGACAGCCAACTCAAGCTTTACGGCCAAGTCGCCGACCGATTGAAGGAAGCGCACACAAGAGTGCGCGCACTGCAAGTCCCGGAGGGCGTGAGGATGGCGCTGTCCCGGAAGCTGTTGGTCATCACGGCCGCGGCTAAGCACGATCTCCCGGATGCGGCAAGGCGTCTGGACCGGTTGATGAAGGACCTCGATGAGGGCCGATTCCCCGAAGGTGACTGACTCTGCGGAACTATGCAGCGGTCGACTTCGTTGCGGCACTAGGGTGATTAGCCCGTTTCGTGTTTGATTTGCGGTATATATCTGCCTAACGTGCGAAAACGCTTGAACACTTACGTTCTGGCAATGTCTCCGAAGGGGAAGACGTGAACAAGGCGCAGCTCGTAGAAGCGATTGCCGACAAGGTCGGAGGCCGCCAGCAGGCCGCCGACGCCGTCGACGCGGTACTCGACGCGATCGTCCGTGCGGTTGTCGCGGGGGACCGTGTCTCGGTCACCGGCTTCGGCTCGTTCGAGAAGGTCGACCGCCCCGCCCGTTACGCCCGCAACCCGCAGACGGGGGAGCGTGTGCGGGTCAAGAAGACCTCGGTTCCCCGCTTCCGCGCGGGCCAGGGCTTCAAGGACCTGGTGAGCGGCTCGAAGAAGCTCCCCAAGGGCGGCGAAGTGGCCGTGAAGAAGGCGCCCAAGGGCAGCCTCACGGGCGGTCCTTCCGCCCGTACGACGGCCAAGGCCGCAGCCAAGAAGGCCGCAGCCAAGAAGGCCGCGGCGAAGAAGGCCACCGCCAGGAAGACCACTGCGGCGAAGGCCGCGGCGGCCAAGAAGACCGCCGCGAAGAAGACCACCGCGGCGGCCAAGAAGACCACGGCGGCCAAGAAGACCACCGCCGCGGCGAAGAAGACGGCCGCCAAGAAGGCCGTCGCAGGCAAGACCGCGCCCGCGAAGAAGGCCACGGCGAAGAAGGCGCCCGCGAAGAAGACCACGGCGCGCAAGACCACGGCGAAGAAGGCCACTGCGCGGAAGAAGTGAGACCGAGCAGCGCAGAGCTGCTCACACGCGGCCGGGCCGGGTTCCCCTCGGGGAGCCCGGCCCGCGGGCTGTCATGGGCGCCGTGCGCGCCCTGCGAAACGTCGGCGTTCAGAGCGTCTGCAGCGTCACCAGGGTGATCCGCAGCTCCGCACCCTCGCCGCTGCCCTCGATCCGCACCCGCTGCCCCGGGCGCAGCAGCCGCAGACCGCCCGCGTCGAAGGCCCGGGCGTCGAAATCCACCGGGGTGCCGTCGTCGAGCAGCACGCTGCCGGTGCGGGTCTCGGGGTCGTAGGTGTACGAGGTCGCCTGCATGGCCACAAGCCTATCGGTCCGGTGGGACAGCCGTTGAAGGTTCACCGCCGCGGGCCCGGCCGGGAGCGGCGGCGGCCCGGGAGCCCCCCACGTCCCAGTGTTCCGCGGTGTGCGCGCCGACGCCCAGCACCAGTGCCGCCCGCAGATCCGCGCCGGTGTCCACGTCCTGGCGGACCGAATCGATGCCGGTCAGGTCGATTTCCACCGCGCCGGAGTCCAGGTGCCGGGACCGGGAAGGGCCGCCGAAAGCCGGGCGCAATTCCACTCCCGGCGCAGCCGAAAGAAATGTTGTCCCGATTCCTGCCGCATCGGTAACGAATGCGCGAGGAAATTCTGCGGCATATTTGAGTACCCGGGTCAATTCTGCGGGGCGCAGTGCGGGCAGATCCGCGTTGAGCGCGGCGACCGCGGCCCCGGGCCGCCGGACCCGTACCGCCCGCTCACCGTGTGCCAGCGCGGCGTTGAGCCCGCGGTCGGGCTCGTCGGGGACGACGCGCGCCCCGATCGCGGCGAGGGCCGTCCGGGCCTCCTGGTCGTCCGTGACCACCACCACATCCAGCACCGCCGGGCAGGACAGGGCGGCGGCCACGGTGTCCCGGGCGAAGGCGAGGGCGAGCCGGGGGCGCAGTTCCGGACCCGCCGCGGGCGCCAGCCTGCTCTTGGCCCGCGTCAGGGGCTTCAACGGAACGACCAGGGACCAGGGAACGGTCGGGTCGGTGTTCGTGGCGATCTCCCCCTCGGTGCACGTAGCCGCCTATTCTCGCCTGCCGGTGCGAGAACCTGGAGGGTCGGTCCCGAAAGCTGGGCGTACGGTGTTCTCGACAGAGCAGGGGCCTGGGGCGAGACTTGACCGTCGGTAGCCAGGCAGAGTTCAGGTCCTTAGAGGAAGGTGTCCGAGTGTCCCGCCGCAGAATCGGCTTCTGGTACCGCCTGGCGGCGGTCATCGCAAAACCGCCAATGGTGGTTCTGTTCAAGCGTGACTGGCGGGGGATGGAACACATTCCGGCCGACGGCGGATTTATCACCGCGGTCAATCACAACTCCTATCTGGACCCGCTTTCCTATGGTCACTTCCAGTACAACACCGGACGGGTGCCGCGGCTTCTTGCCAAGGCGGGCCTGTTCAAGACCCCCTTTGTGGGAATGATGCTGCGCGGTACCGGACAGATCCCGGTGTACCGCGAGACGACCAACGCGCTGGACGCCTTCCGGGCCGCCGTCGACGCCATCGAGCGCGGCGAGTGCGTCGCCTTCTACCCGGAGGGCACGCTCACCCGCGACCCCGACATGTGGCCGATGGCGGGCAAGACCGGTGCCGCCCGCGTCGCGTTGATGACGAAGGCCCCGGTCATCCCTGTCGCGCAGTGGGGCGCCAACTTCGCGATGCCGCCGTACGCCAAGGAGAACAAGTTCCGGCTCTTCCCCCGCAAGACCCTTCAGGTGCAGGCCGGGCCGCCCGTGGACCTCTCCCGGTTCTACGATCAGGACCCGACGCCCGACATCCTGCGCGAGGCGACCGAGGCCATCATGGCCGCGGTCACCGCTCAGCTGGAGATCGTGCGGGGCGAGCAGGCTCCCGCACAGCCCTACGACCACCGCCAGGCCCGCGCGGAACAGCGACGCAAGGCCGAAGGAGAGGGAACCAAGTGACGCACCCCGCAAAGGCGGCCGTCTTCGGAACCGGCTCATGGGGTACGGCCTTCGGCATGGTCCTCGCCGACGCCGGCTGCGAGGTCACCCTCTGGGGCCGTCGTGCCGAGATCGCCGAGGCCGTCAACACGACCCGTACCAACCCGGACTACCTGCCGGGAATTGAGCTACCCGCCTCGGTCCGGGCCACCACCGACGCCGTCGAGGCGCTGGACGGCGCCGACTTCGCCGTACTCGTGGTGCCTTCGCAGACCCTGCGCGCCAACCTCGCCGAATGGACTCCGCACCTCGGTTCCGACACCGTTCTCGTCTCGATGATGAAGGGCGTCGAACTCGGCACCGCGAAGCGGATGAGCGAGGTCATCGAGGATGTCACCAAGGTCTCCGCGGACCGGGTCGCCGTCATCACCGGGCCCAACCTGGCCAAGGAGATCGCCGAACGCCGTCCCGCGGCTGCCGTCGTCGCCTGCCAGGACGAGTCCGTGGCCCGGCGCCTCCAGAGTGCCTGCCACACCTCGTACTTCCGCCCGTACACCAACACCGATGTGGTCGGCTGCGAACTCGGCGGCGCGGTCAAGAACGTCATCGGCCTGGCGGTCGGCATCGCCGACGGCATGGGCCTCGGCGACAACGCCAAGGGTTCGCTGATCACCCGGGGCCTCGCCGAGACGACCCGGCTCGGCCTGGCCATGGGCGCCGACCCGCTGACCTTCTCCGGACTCGCGGGCCTGGGCGACCTGGTGGCGACCTGCTCCTCGCCGCTCTCGCGCAACCACACCTTCGGCACCAACCTCGGCCGCGGCATGACGCTCCAGGAGACCATCGCCGTCACCAGGCAGACCGCCGAGGGCGTCAAGTCCTGTGAGTCGGTGCTCGATCTGGCGCGCAGGCACGGCGTCGACATGCCCATCACCGAGACGGTCGTCGGCATCGTCCACGAGGGCAAGCCGCCGATGGTCGCGCTGGGTGAGCTGATGTCGCGCAGCGCCAAGCCCGAGCGGCGCTGAAGCGGGCCGGGGCAGCCGGAGCGGTGAACGTTCATGGTCACCGCTCCGGCCGCCCCGGCCGCGCTGACGCGAGTGGTACCAGCAGGTACGCTCAACGCGATATGAGCAGCGAGAACCTCCCCCAGAGCCCGGAGCAGCAGCTCCGCAAGCCGCGCGTGGCCGTCGTGTTCGGCGGCCGCAGCTCCGAACACGGCATCTCGGTCGTCACGGCCGGCGCCGTCCTGAACGCCATCGACCGGACCAAGTACGACGTTCTTCCGATCGGCATCACGACGGACGGCCGCTGGGCCCTCACCGCCGACGAACCCGAACGCATGGCCATCACGGACCGGCAGATGCCGGAGGTGGCCCAGCTGGCCGAGTCCACCGAGGGCGCCGTGGTGCTCTCCGTCGACCCCGGCAGCCGCGAAGTGGTGTACAGCGAGCCCGGCTCGGTCCCCAAGGCGCTCGGCGAGGTCGACGTCGTCTTTCCCGTGCTGCACGGCCCGTACGGCGAGGACGGCACCCTGCAGGGGCTCCTGGAGCTCTCCGGGGTGCCCTACGTCGGCGCCGGGGTGCTCGCCTCGGCGGTCGGCCAGGACAAGGAGTACATGAAGCGGGTCTTCATCTCCTTCGGGCTGCCGGTCGGCCCGTACCTCGTGATGCGTCCCCGCGAGTGGGACAACGACCCCTCCGGCGCCCGCAAGCGCATCGTGGACTTCGCCGGCGAGCACGGCTGGCCGCTCTTCATCAAGCCCGCACGGGCCGGCTCGTCCATCGGTATCACCAAGGTCGACGATCTGTCCGGCCTCGACGAGGCGATCGAGGAGGCCCGCCGCCACGACCCCAAGTTCCTGGTCGAGTCGCTGCTGCGGGGCCGCGAGATCGAGTGCGGGGTGCTGGAGTTCGAGGACGGCCCGCGCGCCAGCGTGCCCGCCGAGATCCCCCCGGTGACCTCGCACGACTTCTACGACTTCGAGACCAAGTACATCGATTCGGTCTCCGGGATCGTGCCCGCCCCGCTCACCGAGGAGCAGACGGCCGAGGTCCAGCGGCTCGCGATCGAGGCCTTCGAGGCCACGTCCTGCGAGGGGCTGGTCCGCGCCGACTTCTTCCTCACCGAGGACGGCACCTTCGTGATCAACGAGATCAACACCCTGCCGGGCTTCACCCCGATCTCCATGTACCCGCGGATGTGGCAGGAGAGCGGTGTGAGCTACCAGGAGCTGGTGGACCGGCTGATCCAGGCCGCGTTGAGCCGCCCGACCGGCCTGCGCTGAGCCGGACCCGCGCCGCACGGCGTGCGCTCCCGCCGGGGAGCGCACGCCCTACAGCCCGGGAACCGTCTTGCGGATGGCCGGGGCGAACGCGGCCAACGGGCTCGCGTCATGGGCGTACGCCTCCGAGAGGGTCACCTCGACGTATGCCTTGCGGTAGGTCGTCGTGAAACGCGGACCGGTGCCCTCGGGCTGCTCCAGCAGCCAGTTGACGCCGTTCGCCTCGGTCCCCTTCGCCATGGGGTCGTCCATCTTCGCGGGCCGGGGGACACCGCAGCGCAGTACGATCTCTCCGTCCCCCCACTCGGCGGTCAGTTCGGACTCCGGCCCGGAGTCACCGAGCTCGAGACCGGCAACGGTTCTCGGCAGTTCCTTGTGCAGCGCACGGCAGTAGCCCGCGGCTTCCGGGGACGGCGTGGGAACCGTGATCGACGCCGTGGCGTCCGTTGCGGAACAGCCTGCCGCGGCCAGCAGCAGCACGGCGACGGCGGGGCCGAGGAACACGGGATGGCGAAGTCGGCGCGATGAAGTCACCGGCCCAGCGTAGACGGGGGCTACAGATGAACGACCGGGCAGGTCAGGGTTCGCGTGATGCCTTCCACCTGCTGGACCTTGGCGACCACCATGCGGCCGAGTTCGTCGACCGTGTCGGCCTGCGCGCGCACGATCACGTCGTAGGGGCCGGTGACGTCCTCTGCCTGGATCACTCCCGGAACTTGCGCGATGGTTTCGGCGACGGTCGACGCCTTGCCCACCTCGGTCTGAATAAGGATGTACGCCTGTACCACGGAACCTCCAGGGCGGCCACGAGGATCATGTGGGGGAGAAAGGGACGCCACGGTATCGCGTCGCCATGTGCCGCGGGGAGACCTGTGGACCGTTGACGCCCACAGCGTGGCGTACACAAGACACAAGTTGACGTATCTCTTGACAGTACCGACAGCAGTGACGGCCCGCGACCGCAAGCGCAGCGGTCCGGTGGGGGGACAGGCATGGCGGTGACGAGCGGTGCAGACTGCTCCCTGCGGCGGCAGCCGGTCCAGGGTCCGTACCCCCGGCCGCCGAAGCAGCGCCGGACGGCCGTCCGGCGCGATAGATGAGAGGTGAGACTCGGTGAAGGGAACCGTGGGCGAGTTGGGGGAGTTCGGGCTCATCAGGGAGCTCACTTCCCGGCTCACCACCACTCCGGCGGTACGGCTCGGACCCGGCGACGACGCCGCGGTCGTGACCGCTCCCGACCGCAGGGTCGTGGCCAGTACGGACATCCTGTTGGAGGGACGGCACTTCCGCCGCGACTGGTCGACGGCGTACGACGTCGGCCGCAAGGCCGCCGCTCAGAACCTCGCCGACATCGCCGCCATGGGCGCGGTGCCCACCGCGCTGCTGCTCGGCCTGGTCGTCCCCGCCGAACTCCCGGTCACCTGGGCCGGCGAACTGATGGACGGCATCCGCGACGAGTGCCAGGTCGCGGGTGCGGCCGTGGTCGGCGGAGACGTGGTGCGCGGCGAGACGATCACCGTCTCGATCACGGCGCTGGGCGATCTGCGCAACCATGAACCGGTCACCCGCTCCGGCGCCCAGCCCGGCGACGTCGTCGCCGTCACCGGCTGGCTCGGCTGGTCCGCCGCCGGGTACGCGGTGCTCTCCCGCGGCTTCCGCTCGCCCCGTGCCTTCGTCGAGGCCCACCGGCGCCCCGAACCGCCGTACCACGCGGGCCCCGCGGCCGCCGGACTCGGCGCCACCGCGATGACGGACGTGAGCGACGGGCTCGTCGCCGACCTCGGGCACATCGCCGAGGCCAGCCAGGTCCGGATCGATCTGCGCTCCGGGCTCATCGACATCCCCTCGCAGATGTCCGACATCGGGCAGGCGGTCGGCGTCGACCCGCTCCAGTGGGTGCTGACCGGGGGCGAGGACCACGCGATCGTCGCCACCTTCCCGCCGGACGTGAAGCTGCCCGCCCGCTGGAAGGTGATCGGCGAGGTCCTCAACCCCTCCGCGCTGCCGCAGGTGACCGTCGACGGGGCGCCGTGGACCGTCAAGGGCGGCTGGGACCACTTCGGGGACATGGAGGACGCCCAGTAGATTTCGGCGTATGCCCGTATCTGCTGCTCCACCCGCCCGTGTACTGACCGTCGCCGGATCCGACTCCGGCGGCGGTGCGGGCATCCAGGCCGACCTGAAGACGATGCTGGCGCACGGTGTGCACGGGATGAGTGTGCTGACCGCCGTCACCGCCCAGAACTCGCTGGGGGTGCAGGGCGCCTGGGAACTGCCCGTCGAGGCAGTGCGCGCCCAGTACCGCAGCGTGGTGGACGACATCGGGGTGCAGGCGGTGAAGACCGGAATGCTGTCGTCGGCCGTCCTCGTGGAAACCGTGGCCGAACTCCTCGCCGGCACCGACGCCCCGGCCGTCGTCGACCCGGTCGGCGTCTCCAAGCACGGAGACCCGCTGCTGGCTGCCGAGGCGCTCGATTCCGTACGGACGAAACTGCTGCCGGCCGCCACGGTCGCCACCCCGAATCTGGACGAGGTGGCACAGCTCACCGGCATCCACGTCGAGGACGAGGCGGGGATGCGGCGGGCCGCCGCCGCGGTACTGGACTTCGGGCCGAGCTGGGTCGTCGTCAAGGGCGGTCATCTGCCGGGCGACCCCGTCGACCTGCTGACCGACGGCAGCGAGGAGCACTGGCTGCGCGCCCCCCGCCACGACAACCGCCACACCCACGGCACCGGCTGCACCCTCGCCTCGGCCATCGCCTGCCGACTGGCCCTGGGACAGGACGTACCCGCGGCGGTCCGGGACGCGAAGGCGTACGTCACCGGGGCGATCGCGGCGGGCTTCCCGCTGGGCGCCGGGATCGGCCCGGTCGACCACGGCTGGCGGACGCGCACCGCGTGAGGGCGCCCCGGCGCACAGCAAAAAGCCGGTCCACCGAGGTGGACCGGCTTTTTGGGCAACCGGAAGGCTGCGCTACGACGGGAACGTCAGCGCGCGACCTTGCCGGCCTTGATGCACGAGGTGCAGACGTTGAGCCGCTTCGGCGTCCGACCGACCACGGCACGCACGCGCTGGATGTTGGGATTCCAGCGACGGGACGTACGGCGGTGCGAGTGCGAAATGTTGTTGCCGAAGCCCGGCCCCTTGCCGCAGACGTCGCAGTTGGCAGCCACGGGTCACTCCAAAGACTTCAGATGCACTTACAGTGAAATCCGGCGCGCCGGATTCATGTGACTGAAGTGGCGGTGCCGGAGGGATGACCCGACTCTCATCGGGCAACCGAAGCAGCATACAACGGCTGCGTCGGTAGAACGAAACTACCATGGGTTCCACCGACCTTGTCCCGCCCCCTGTCCCCGCCGGACCCGGTGCGCGGGGCTACTCTGCGATGCACCCGGCCGCCCACGGCCGAATCCGAGGAGGGCCGACAGGTGGCGCAGACCGACGACGACATGGACGCCGTCGCGGTGCGTACCTGGTGCTCACTGGCCCTGGAGGCGCTGGGCCGGGAGCGCGAGGCGATCGACGCGATCAATGTGTACCCCGTCGCCGACGGGGACACCGGTACGAACCTCTATCTGACCGTGGAATCGGCGACCCAGGCCGTCGAAGCGGTCTTCACCGCCCACGAGACCGGGGCGACCGCACCCGTCGCGGCCGACGCGGTACGGGCCATGGCGCACGGCGCCCTGATCGGCGCCCGCGGGAACTCCGGCACGATCCTGGCCCAGTTGCTGCGCGGGATGGCGGGGGTGCTGGCCGTCGGCCACGACGCGGACCATCTGCGCCGGGCGCTCGCCGTCGCCGCCGAAGCGGCCCGGCAGGCCGTCGCCCACCCCGTCGAGGGCACCGTGCTGACGGTGGCCACCGCGGCCGCCGAGGCCGCCGCGCTCACCGGGCACGACGCCGGAACCGCCGCGGTCGCACGGGCGGCGTACGAGGGTGCGCGGACGGCCCTGGAAGCGACCCCCGGACAGCTCGCCGTCCTCGGCCGGGCGGGCGTCGTGGACGCCGGGGGGCGGGGCCTGGTGACGGTGCTCGGGGCGCTCGTCGAAGCGGTCTGCGGGCAGGCCCCCGAGCGCACCCCCGTGGCCGTGCCCCCTCTTCTCGTGCCCGTTCTTCCGGAACCGGACGACTGCGCGGCGGACGAGGCGGAAGGCGGGCCGGCCTTCGAGGTCATCTACCTGCTGGAGGCCACGGACGAGGCGGTGGACCGGCTGCGGACCCGGCTCGACCGGCTCGGCGACTCGCTCGTGGTGGTGGGTGGCGACGGGCTGTGGAACGTCCATGTGCATGTCGACGACGCGGGCGCGGCCGTGGAGGCCGGGGTCGAGGCCGGGCGGCCGTACCGCATCCGGATCACCCACTTCGGCGCGGACCGGGTGCACCCCCACGCCGAGCCCGTGCAGCGCGCGGTCGTCGTCGTGGTCCCCGGCGACGGGCTCCGCGGCCTGTGCAAGGAGGCCGGGGCCACGACGGTCCTGGCCCGCCCCGGGGAGCCGCCGGCCAGCGGCGAACTGGTCGACGCGATCCGCCGGGCGCACGCCCGCGAGGTGGTCCTGCTGCCCAACGACACGGAGCTGCGCCACACCGCCGCTGCCGCCGCCGAACAGGCCCGCGCGGAGGGCGTCCGGGTCGCCCTGATCCCGACCAGGGCCGCCGTCCAGGGCATCGCCGCCCTCGCCGTCCACGAACCCGACCGCAGCTTCGACGAGGACGTGGTGGCGATGACCGCCGCCGCCGGTGCCACCCGCTACGCCGAACTCGCCGTCGCCGAACGGCAGTCCTGGACCATGGCGGGCATCTGCCAGGCCGGCGACATCCTGGGCCTGATCGACGGCGACGTCGCGGTCATCGGCGAGGACGTACCGCAGACCGCCCGCGACGTGCTGGACCGCATGCTGGCGGCGGGCGGCGAACTGGTCACCCTGGTCCTGGGCGAGGACGTCCCCGACAGCCTCGCGGACGCGCTGGAGGAACACGTGCGCGAGGGCTATCTGGCGGTGGACACGGTGGTGTACCGGGGCGGCCACCAGAGTGCTCCGCTGCTCATCGGGGTGGAGTAAGCGGAGCTGTCTCAGGTGCCTCAGGCGCCGGTTCGCCGGCCCACGTGGTCCAGCAGCGCCTCGGCCTCCGCGCGGCGCTCCTCGCCCGTCCCGTCCGGCTCCCCGGCCCCGTGGATCTCCAGGACCCGCCGGGCCCGCTGCCTGGCCGCGTCCGGACGGCCCAGGTCGGCCTCCAGCCAGGCGGCCATCAGCTCGGCGCCCGTGCGCAGGCCGACGAATCCGGCTCCGGCCTCCGCGAAACCCGCGACGGCCCGGTCCACATACCCGAGCGCCTCCTCGTACTCCGGCGCCTCGCCCGGCTCACCCGGGCAGACATGGGCGATCAGCTCGCCGGTCTGGCGGTGGGTGTCCGCGAGCTCCGCGAGCAGCCGGGGCGCCCCGTCCGCCGGGGCGGAGGCCAGTGCCGCCTCGCACTCCCGCGCGGCCGCCGCCATGAACGCCCGCGCCGCCTCCGGGTCCGGCCGCTCCCCCCGGGCGGCGATCCAGGCCCGCACCCGCAGCGTCCGTACCAGCGCCGGGACATCGCCCAGCTCGCGCCAGAGCTCCCCCGCCCGCGCGTACGCCAGCTCCGCCTGCGGGTCCAGATCCGCCCGGTAGAGCGCCTGCGCGGCCAGATTGGCGAGCATCGCGTGATCGTGCTGCTCGGGCCAGCCGCGGGCGATGTCCGCCGCCCTCAGCCAGTGCCCGGCCGCCTCCCGAGGCTCGTGGAGCTCCGTGAGCGCGTCGCCGAGCCACCACAGCGTCTGCACGACCATGCCGTCACCGTGCTCCTCGGCCGTGATGTCGGGCAGTACGTCCTCCAGCACCGCGGCGGCCTCAGCCGCCCGGTCCAGCCGGAGCAGCCAGCCGCCGAGCTGATGACGGGCATGGACCCCGAGCGTCGCGCCCTCGCCCGACTCGTCCGCCCAGTGCGCGGCGTCCAGCGCCTGCTCGGCCGCCTCGGCGAACTGCCCGGTGCCGGCCAGGATTTCGGCGAGCCGCAGATGCAGCCGGGCCCGTCCGCGCGCCGGGACGAGCGCCGCGTGCTCCAGCGCGGCCCGTGCCGCCCGCTCCGCCCGCTCGTGCTCCTCCAGTTGGGCGGCGAGCCCGGAAGCCTTGGCCTCGCACTCGACCGCGTACCAGGGCAGCCCGGCGGCAACGGTCTCCGCGGCGGCCCGCTCGTACCACTCCAGCGCGTCGTGCGTCTCGCCCCGGTACGCCGCGACGTCGCCGAGCAGTTCCATCGCCTCCGCGATCCGGCTGGCCACCCCGGCCTTCGCACGCAGCGGTTCGGTGAACGCGAGCAGCTCCCGCGCCCCCTGTTCGAGTCCGGCGACGGCCGACTCGGCGGCCGGCTCGTCCGGGGCGTCCTGCGCCAGCCGGCCGAGAACACGGGCCCGGCACACCAGCACGGCGCTCGCCTGGCGGGCGGTGGCCGCGCCCTCGGCGTGCAGCGCCAGGACCCGGTCCACCACCGGAGCGATCCCGGCCAGCGCCTCGTCCGCCCCGCCGGGCTCCAGCGCACGGGCGAACGCGGCCCGGCCCGCCGCGGCGGCGGCCTCGCCGCGGTCGCCCGCGGCCTCGTAGAGACCGGCGGCGGTCCGGAAGGCCGCCATCGCCTCGGCCGGCGGCAGCGAGCCGTACATCGCCCGGTGGTCCTCGACGCACGCGCGGTCGTGGTCCGACAGCCGGTCCGCGGCTCCGCCCTCCTCGGCGGCCCGGCGGATCACGGCTTCCCAGGCGGGGCCGGCCGCCGGGTGCTGGGCCTCGGAGAGGCTGTGTGCCTCGGCCAGCAGACCGGCCAGGTCCAGCGACGCCTTTGCCGGTGTCCCCGGAGCCGGGGCGGCAGCGGTCTTCGGGGCGGGGACGGCCAGCCGCACGGCCCGTACCCCGAGCGGCAGCCGGTCCGTCAGCGGCCGGCGGTCCAGGCGTTCCCGCACCACCGTGCCGACCCGCGCGGTGCCGTTGCGCTCGTCGAACCGGGCGGCCAGCTCCAGCGCCCGCGCACGGGCGTGCGCGGCCAGCGAGGACGCGGTCCACTCGGTCCCGGCGGGGCCCGGCACCGACTGCCCGCCGTGGCCGAGCGCGGTCAGCCGGTCCATCAGCAGCGCCGTGACGGCCAGGTAGTCCATCAGGCTGGCCGGGTTCCCGCTGTCGGTGAAGTAAGCGGGCCGCTCGGCGAGGATCTCCAGGCCGCGGGCCTCGTTGCCGGTCAGGGCGCAGAACTCGATGTGCTGGGCGGCCGAGTCCCGCATGCTCTCCATCGACCGGACCATCCGGTACCCGCGCAGATGATGGGCGCGGGCCTGCTCTGACCGGCCGGTCCGCAGCAGTGGCAGCAGCGAGGCCGCCAGCACGGCATGCGGCTCATGGGCGCAGACGTGCTCACCGGCCAGCACCGGCGCCCAGGTCTCCAGGGCCTCGGCGTCCAGGCCGAGCTGTACCTGCCAGCTGCCCTGTTCATGCAGCTCACAGGCGTGGCAGTTGGCCATCCGGTCGCGGTCGGCCGCCTGCCAGGCGGCGTACGCCCGCTCGGCACGCGGCAGATCGCCCAGATGACGGGCGATCTCCAGCTCGCCCTGGCACACGGCACGCTCCGAATGGCCGGCGAGCCGGTAGCGGTGCTCCATCTCGCTCTGCCACTTCTCGATGGCGGCCAGCGGGATGTGCGGCTGGTCGACCATGGAGCTGGAGACCCACTTGAACATCCAGAACAGATGGTGGGTCATGAAATCGCCGAAATCGCCGGGCCGTTCGTCCCACATGCGCAGCAGCCGCGCGAAGGGCACGAACATCTTGTCCTTCTCGGAGCTGTAGTTGTAGGCCTGCAGCTGATGGGTGAGCGCCTCGACGACCAGGGCGGCGTCCCCGGTCTGCTCGGCCTCGGCCAGCAGCCGCTCCGCGCGGGCGTTGCGCGCGGGGCCCTCCGGCTCCCGGTCGTTCTCCCGCAGGGCCTGGCGGATCGTGCTGATGTCGGCGCTCATCGGTCGTCCTCCTGGGAGTCCGCGGGGGAGTGTCCTGGTACTGCGGGATGCGTGGCCCACTCCAGCAGGCCGATGAACGCCCGGTTCAGCAGCGCCGAGTCGGCCGGCCGCAGCGGGCGCTGCGCCATCAGCAGCGCCTGCCCGTACAGCGCCTCGACGGCATTGCCCGCCAGCTCCGGGTCGCGCAGTGAGCCGATGCGCCGGATCAGCGGGTTGAGATGGTTCAGTACGAGCCGGGCGCGCGGCGCGGTGCCGCGCAGCGAGCCGAGGATGCCCGCCCACAGCTCGTCGGCCTGCTCCTCCGCCTCGGCGCGGGCCTGCTCGTGGCGGGCCGCCCGGTCGTCGAGATGCAGCGCGGGCACGGTCAGCGGATGGAAGGCGCGCAGCGCCACGTCGCAGCCCAGCGGGTCCAGCCTGGTGCGGGCCGTGGCCAGGAAGGCGCCGAGCGCCAGCTCCTGCGCCGGATCGACGGAATCCAGATGCGCGGTGACGGTATCGGCGTCCAGCTCCGCGACCACCGTCCCGGGCCGGACCGAGGGCAGCCGCTCGACCAGCTCGGTGTCGTACGTGTAGCCGCCGTTGACCACTCCGATGCCCTGCGCGGAGGCGATCGGTGCGACCTGCCGGAACTCCTCCACGGTCCGGGTGAAGTGCACCACCGGATGGCGCCGGGCGAACTCCTCCAGCGACAACTGCCCGTCCGTCGTCTCGAACGGCAGCCACGGCAGCATCGTGCGCAGCATGGCGCCGTCGTGCCGGGCGAGCGACTTCACCCCCAGATGGTGCACGGAGAGGAACTCTGCGAGCCGCTCCGGATCACCCGCGGCGAGCCCGGTCAGCCACTGCCTGATCCGGTCGCCGAGCGCCTCCCGCACGGCGGCCAGGGTCTCGTCCGCGTACAGCGCCTCCCGCGAGGCGGTGGGCCGCAGGCTGTCCGTGTCGACGACACAGCGCACGAAGAACGCCCAGTCGGGCAGGAGTTCGTCGGCCCGGTCGGTCAGCAGCATCCCCTTCAGATGCACCCGGTGGCCGGCCCGCTGCGCCGGACTCACTGCCGACGGCAGTACGTAGGCGACCCCGCGGACCCCGGCGAGCGGCAGATCCAGGTCGATCGTGTCGAGCGGCGAGAAGCCGAACTGCTCGTGGCAGTGGCGGGCGAGCGCCACGCGCCGCGCCGCCGGACTCGGATACGGACGGTCCCACGGCGCCGGCAGAGCGGTGACCGCGGCCTCGCCCACCCGTACGTCGTAGGGCAGCAGCGAGCCGAAGTCGCGGGCGAGGGAGAGCACCCGCTCCTCGGTGAGCCAGTCCCCGCTGCCGGGCCGCGCGGTCAGATGCACGGTGGTGCCCGGCTCCGTCCGCGCGTCGTCGGGCAGCGTACGGACGGTGTACGAACCGTCCTCGCGGGCGCACCATTCCACGGCCGGCGACGCGGGCGTACGCGCCGAACGGCTCACCACCCGGATCTCGGCCGCGACGACGAAGCAGGCCAGCAGCCCGATGCCGAACCGGCCGAGGAACCCGGCGCGCGCCGAGGCGAGTCCCTCCGCCCCCTCGCGCTTGGAGCTGCGGCCGATCGTCGCGAGCAGGCTGTGCACATCGGTCTCGGTCAGACCGATCCCGCTGTCCTCGATCCGCAGCCGTCCGCCGTCCGCGTACAGCCGCACCAGGGCGGGCGCGTCCGGCTGCTCGGCGCGGCGGGCCGTGATGGCGTCCACGGCGTTCTGCAGCAGCTCGCGGAGGTAGACCCGCGGGGAGGAGTAGAGATGGTGGGAGAGAAGATCGACCAGTCCGCGCAGATCCACCTGGAAGGTGTGCGGCGACCGGCCTGCGGAGGACTCGGTGTGTTCGGGGGACGTGGAATTCGCTGAGGTTTCAGATGTCATCGTCGCAGCGCCGGTGGGGGGACCTGTGCCTCGCCCGGCGAGGCACGTGCGACAGCGCGGGTCGGGCGATCCCTGGAGAGGTGATCGCGAGCCGGAAGCGTGGGAGCCGATCCTAGGGGCGTGGCGACAATTCTGACCAGGGGATTCCCGGGTTCCGGGTGGTGCCCGCCGGACATCTGTCAGTGGTGTGGTGTGCAATGGATCGCGTGTCTGCGTTCGATGAACCCCTCAAGAAGCTGCTCGGCGGAGCCACCGCGAAGGTGATGGCCGAACACCTCGACCTGCACACGGTCGGTGATCTGCTCCACCACTACCCGCGGCGCTACGAGGAGCGCGGCCGGCTCACGGCGCTGACGGACCTCCCGCTGGACGAGCACGTGACGGTGGTCGCCCAGGTGGCCGATGCCCGCGTCCTGATGTTCAACAACGGCCGCGGCAAGCGCCTCGAAGTGACCCTCACCGACGGCAGCGGCCGCCTCCAGCTGGTCTTCTTCGGCCATGGTGTCCACAAGCCGCACAAGGAGCTGCTGCCCGGCCGGCGGGCGATGTTCGCGGGCAAGGTCTCCGTCTTCAACCGGAAGATGCAGCTCGCCCACCCCACGTACCAGCTCCTGGACACCAAGGACACCGACGAGGCCACCGAAGCGGTGGACGCCTTCGCCGGGCGGCTGCTGCCGATCTACCCGGCCTGCAAGCAAATGGACTCGTGGCGGATCGCCAAGGCCGTCGACACGGTGCTGCCCAGCGCCCAGGAGGCCGTGGATCCGCTGCCGCCGGGCCTGCGCGAGGGGCGCGGGTTCACCGCGCTCCCCGAGGCGCTGCTGAAGGTCCACCGTCCGCAGACCAAGGCGGACATCGCCCAGGCCAGGGACCGGCTGAAGTGGGACGAGGCCTTCGTCCTCCAGGTCGCGCTGGCCCGCCGCAGGTACGCCGACACCCAGCTCCCGGCCGTCGCCCGCAGACCCGTGCCCGGCGGACTGCTCGACGCCTTCGACGCCAGGCTGCCCTTCACCCTCACCGACGGGCAGCAGAAGGTCTCCAAGGAGATCTTCGACGACCTCGCGACGGAACACCCGATGCACCGGCTGCTCCAGGGCGAGGTCGGTTCCGGCAAGACCCTGGTCGCGCTGCGGGCCATGCTCGGCGTCGTCGATGCGGGCGGGCAGGCCGCCATGCTCGCGCCCACCGAGGTGCTCGCCCAGCAGCACCACCGCTCCATCACGGAAATGATGGGAGACCTGGCCGAGAATTGGGGACTGTGGCGCGAAGCGCCTCCTCAGGAGGGGCGGCGGTCGGGCGCCGGGCGGGCGCCGGGCGGCTCCGAGCAGGGGACGAAGGTGGTGCTGCTCACCGGTTCGATGGGCGTCGCGGCCCGCCGTCAGGCGCTCCTCGACCTCGTCACCGGCGAGGCCGGGATCGTGATCGGCACCCATGCCCTGATCGAGGACAAGGTGCAGTTCCACGACCTGGGCCTGGTCGTCGTCGACGAACAGCACCGCTTCGGCGTGGAACAGCGCGACGCCCTGCGCTCCAAGGGGAAGCAGCCGCCGCATCTGCTGGTCATGACGGCCACCCCCATTCCCCGTACGGTCGCCATGACCGTCTTCGGTGACCTGGAGACCTCCGTACTGGACCAGCTCCCGGCGGGCCGCTCGCCGATCGCCAGCCATGTCGTCCCCGCCAAGGACAAGCCGCATTTCCTCAGCCGCGCCTGGGAAAGGGTGCGCGAAGAGGTGGAGAGCGGACACCAGGCGTACGTGGTCTGCCCCCGCATCGGCGACGACGCCGATGACGAGGCGGCGGGGAAGAAGGCGAAGAAGAAGGCGCCCGAGGACGAGGGCGACAAGCGCCCGCCGCTCGCCGTGCTGGAGATCGCCGAACAGCTCGCCAAGGGCCCGCTGGCCGGCCTGCGCGTCGAGGTGCTGCACGGCAGGATGAATCCGGACGACAAGGACGACGTGATGCGCCGCTTCGCCGCAGGCGACGTGGATGTCCTGGTCGCCACCACCGTCATCGAGGTCGGCGTCAACGTCCCCAACGCCACCGCCATGGTGATCATGGACGCCGACCGCTTCGGGGTCTCCCAGCTGCACCAGCTGCGCGGCCGGGTCGGCCGGGGCTCCGCCCCCGGACTCTGCCTGCTCGTCAGCGAGGCACACGAGGCCAGTCCGGCCCGTGCCCGGCTCTCCGCCGTCGCCGCCACCCTCGACGGCTTCGAACTCTCCCGGATCGATCTCGAACAGCGCCGCGAGGGCGATGTCCTCGGCCAGGCCCAGTCCGGGGTCCGCTCCTCGCTGCGGATGCTCACCGTCATCGACGACGAGGAGGTCATCGTCGCCGCACGGGAGGAGGCCGTCGCGATCGTCGCCGCCGACCCGGAGCTCGAACACCTGCCGGAGCTGCGGACCGCGCTGGACGCGCTGCTCGACAAGGAGCGCGAGCAGTACCTCGACAAGGGCTGACCGGAGGCACCGGGTGCGCGGGCCCGACCGGCCAGGACGCCATATCGTGGATGGCACGGCGCCGGGGCACCCCGCGGGCCGCCCACGAACCGAGGATCAGACACCCATGACCCGCGTGATCGCCGGCTCGGCCGGCGGACGGCGCCTGGCCGTTCCGCCCGGCACCGGTACCCGCCCCACCTCCGACCGTGCGCGGGAGGGCCTCTTCTCCACCTGGGAAGCCCTCCTCGGCAGCCTGGAGGGCACCCGTATCGCCGATCTGTACGCGGGTTCCGGGGCCGTCGGCCTGGAGGCGCTCTCCCGGGGCGCGGTGCACGCCCTGCTCGTCGAGGCCGACCCCAGGGCTATCCGCACCGTCCGGGACAACGTCCGCACGCTCGGACTGCCAGGCGCCGAGGTCCGCACCGGCAAGGCCGAACAGGTCGTGACGGGACCGGCCCCGGCCCAGCCGTACGACGTGGTGTTCCTGGACCCGCCGTACGCCGTCACCGACGACGATCTTGGCGAGATACTGCTCACACTCCGTGCCCAGGGGTGGCTCACGGCCGATGCCCTCGTCACCGTGGAACGCAGCACCAGAGGCGGAAATTTCGACTGGCCCGAGGGATTCGACCCTTTGCGGGCCCGTCGTTACGGCGAAGGAACGCTTTGGTACGGTCGCGCCGCCTCTACGTGCGAAGACGCACGATGACCGCACCGGAGAGCGAGGGAACCAAGTTGCGCCGCGCCGTCTGTCCGGGGTCGTTCGACCCCATCACCAATGGACACCTCGACATCATTGGCCGCGCCTCGAAGCTGTACGACGTCGTACACGTCGCGGTGATGATCAACCAGTCCAAGAAGGGCCTGTTCACGGTCGACGAGCGGATCGACCTGATCCGCCAGGTCACCGAGGACTTCGGCAACGTCCGGGTCGAGTCCTTCCACGGCCTCCTGGTCGACTTCTGCAAGCAGCGCGACATCCCGGCGATCGTCAAGGGCCTGCGGGCCGTCAGCGACTTCGACTACGAGCTCCAGATGGCCCAGATGAACAATGGCCTCTCCGGCGTCGAGACGCTCTTCGTGCCGACCAATCCCATCTACAGCTTCCTGTCGTCCTCCCTGGTCAAGGAGGTCGCCACCTGGGGCGGCGACGTCTCCCACCTGCTCCCCCCGGTGGTCCACGAGGCCCTCATCGAGCGTCTCGCCCGGGGCTGAGCCGCTGGTGGGCCGTCACCAGGTGTCGGATGGGCGCCGACTGGCCTTACAGTCGTCCCGTCCGTCTCCAATCGGCTGTAGAGAGTGGCGAGCACACGGTGGACGTGCAGAAGAAGCTCGACGAGATCGTCGAAGCGGTCGGGAACGCCCGGTCGATGCCCATGTCGGCTTCGTGCGTGGTCAACCGCGCCGAGCTGCTCGCGATGCTCGAAGAGGTGCGTGAGGCCCTGCCCGGCTCGCTCGCCCACGCCCAGGAGCTCATCGGCGGCCAGGAGCAGCTGGCCGAGCAGGCCCGCCAGGAGGCCGAGCGGATCATCGGGGCCGCACGCGCCGAACGCACCTCGCTGATCGCCGACACCGAGATCGCCAGGCAGTCCCGCACCGAGGCCGACCGCATCCTCGACGAGGCCCGCCGCGAGGCCGCCGAGGTCCGCGCCGAGGCCGACGAATACGTGGACAGCAAGCTGGCCAACTTCGAGGTCGTCCTCACCAAGACCATCGGCTCCGTCGACCGGGGCCGCGAGAAGCTTCTCGGCCGCGGTCAGCCCTTCGACGAGCACGGCTACGAGGACCCCGACTTCGCCGAGGCCCCCGAGCGCAGCACCGACCCGGCCACCCTCCAGCGCCGGGCGGACGAGTACGTCGACACCAAGCTGGGCGCCTTCGAGGCCGTGCTCGCCAAGACCCTGGAGGCGGTCGGCCGCGGCCGGCAGAAGCTGCACGGCAGGATCCCCACTGACGACCTCGGCGCGCACGTGGCCGCCCAGGACGCGGCGGGCAACCAGACGCACCTGAGCGACGAGGACCACTGGGCCGGCCTGGCCGAGCTCGCCACCCCGGCGCCGCAGCCGGTGCACGAGCAGGCCCAGCCGCAATTCCCCGCCCGGACACAGCCCGGCTACGCGGAGACCTACGCGTACCAGGACCAGCCGCAGCAGGACGTATACGGATACCAGCAGCAGCCCGACCCGTACGCCGCGGCCTATCAGCAGCAGGGCTACGACCAGAGCCAGGCCCAAGTCCCGGCCCAGGCCCAGGTCCCGGCCCAGGGGTACGACGGCTGGCACCAGCCCCAGCAGGCCCTCCAGCAGCAGGGCGAGAGCGCCCTCGACGAGACCAGCCTGTTCGACACCAGCATGATCGACCTGGACCAGCTCCGCCGGTACGAACAGGAGCGCTGACCGGACGGGGCCGGGGCCCGGGGCCGGGCGGCCCCGATCGCCCGGATTGGGAGCTGGGCGGCGCGTCCAGTATCCTGGCTCCTCGGTCGCGCGTATGTCCGCGATCCCGGCTGCCCGTTTCGACTCCGAATCCGGTCGGCCCTCCCCGCGATGTGCGTTGCACATGATTTCGAAAGCAGGAAAAGCCCTGAACGGCCACCTCGACCACCGAAACCCCCTCGTGTTCGATACGCGCGAGCTGGGCCGGCGTCCCGGTGCCCTCCAGCGGCTCTCCCGCACGGTGGACGCACCTGGTCCGCCGGCCGTCCTCGGCATCGAAGGGGTCATCGGTGTGCCGGAAGGCGCACCCGTGGAGCTGGACCTCCGCCTCGAATCGGTCATGGAAGGGGTGCTTGTCACAGGCACCGCCCGTGCGTCGGCCGAGGGGGAGTGCGTAAGGTGTCTGGAGCCGCTGCGCCTAGAGGTTGCGGCGGACTTCCAGGAGATGTTCTCGTACCCTGACGCCGATGACCGGGGCCGCAGCAAGGCGGAGCCGGCCGACGACGTTGAGGACGACGAGGACAGGCTCTTCATCGAGGACGGCCTGTTCGACCTCGAACCAGTGCTGCGTGATGCGGTGGTGCTCGCACTGCCGATGCAGCCGGTGTGCCGGGAGTCCTGTGCCGGTCTGTGTTCCGAATGCGGAATCAGGCTGGACGAGAACCCCGGTCATCACCACGATGCCGTCGACATCCGTTGGGCGGCACTGCAAGGACTCGCCGACACCGTTCAGGACGGCGAGAAGGACAACATGGGCGGCGCCGAAGCGGGCGTCGACGAGAAGCAGGAGAAGTAGCCGTGGCTGTTCCGAAGCGGAAGATGTCGCGCAGCAACACGCGCCACCGCCGGTCGCAGTGGAAGGCTGCGGTCCCCACCCTGGTTTCGTGTGAGCGTTGCCAGGAGCCGAAGCTGCAGCACATCGCGTGCCCCAGCTGCGGCACGTACAACAAGCGCCAGGTCCTCGAGGTCTGAGCGGCTGGTGAGAGGCCCGATGTCTGAGTTGTCCAACGCCAAGAAGAAGGCAGACAACGTCAACACAGCCTCGTCCCACACGCTTCTGGAAGGGCGGCTCGGGTATCAACTCGAGACCGCCCTTCTGGTGCGTGCGCTGACCCATCGCTCGTACGCGTACGAGAACGGCGGTCTGCCCACCAACGAGCGGCTCGAATTCCTCGGGGACTCGGTGCTCGGCCTGGTGGTCACGGACACGCTGTACCGCACCCACCCCGACCTGCCCGAAGGCCAGCTGGCCAAGTTGCGGGCCGCGGTGGTCAACTCGCGTGCGCTTGCGGAAGTGGGCCGCGGCCTCGAACTCGGCTCCTTCATCCGGCTCGGCCGGGGCGAAGAGGGCACGGGAGGCCGGGACAAGGCGTCCATCCTCGCCGACACCCTTGAAGCGGTGATCGGCGCGGTCTATCTCGACCAGGGCCTCAGCGCGGCCTCGGAGCTGGTCCACCGGCTCTTCGACCCGCTGATCGACAGGTCCTCGAACCTCGGTGCCGGCCTGGACTGGAAGACCAGCCTCCAGGAGCTCACCGCCGGCGAGAGCCTCGGAGTCCCCGAGTACATCGTCACGGAGACCGGCCCGGACCACGAGAAGACCTTTACTGCTGCTGCTCGCGTCGGTGGTGTCTCGTACGGCACCGGCACCGGTCGTAGCAAGAAGGAAGCGGAACAGCAGGCGGCGGAGTCCGCCTGGCGCGAGATCAGCGCCGCCGCGGAGGAACGGGCGGCAGCAGCGAAGGCAGCTGCCGATGGAGGGGCCGCCGACACCCCTGCAGGCCCGTCGTCTTCCGCGGACGCGACTCCGGCCTGACCTCCGGAACCCCCCGGTGCCCCCGCGCGCCGGGGGGTTCGTCCTGCCCGGAAACGTACCCTTTTCTCAGATCATCCCTTCAGGAGTGACAGCGTGCCCGAGCTGCCCGAGGTCGAAGTCGTACGACGTGGTCTCGAACGCTGGGTCACCGGCCGGACGGTCGGCGATGTCGAGGTGCTGCACCCCCGTGCCGTCCGCCGCCATCTCGCCGGTGGCGTGGACTTCGCGGCCCGGCTCGGCGGCGCCCGCTTCGGTACGGCGATGCGCCGCGGCAAGTACCTCTGGGTGCCGCTGGACGACGCGTCCAGCTCGCTCCTGGGTCACCTCGGCATGAGCGGTCAGCTGCTCGTGCAGCCGCAGGACGCACCCGACGAGAAGCATCTGCGCATCCGGATCCGCTTCGACGACTCCCTGGGCACCGAGCTCCGCTTCGTCGACCAGCGGACCTTCGGCGGGCTCTCGCTCCACGAATGCGCCGCCGACAGCACGGACGGGCTGCCCGACACCATCGCGCACATCGCCCGCGACCCCCTGGACCCGGCGTTCGACGACGCCGCCTTCCACGCGGACCTGCGCCGGCGCCGTACGACCGTCAAGCGGGCCCTGCTCGACCAGTCGCTGATCAGCGGCGTCGGCAACATCTACGCGGACGAGGCGCTCTGGCGCAGCAGGCTGCACTACGACCGGCCGACCGCGACCCTCACCCGCCCCAAGTCGGCCGAACTGCTCGGCCATGTCCGCGACGTGATGAACGCGGCGCTCGACCAGGGCGGCACCAGCTTCGACAGCCTCTACGTCAATGTGAACGGCGAGTCCGGCTACTTCGACCGCTCGCTCGACGCCTACGGACGCGAGGACGAGGCCTGCCACCGCTGCGGTACGCCGATGCGCCGCCGCCCCTGGATGAACCGCTCCAGCTACTTCTGCCCGCGCTGCCAGCGGCCGCCGCGCACGACCGCCTGAGCCGCCCGTCGTAGTGGTCGCGGGCCCGGAGCACCTCGGGCATCCGGCCCTCGACGAGCCAGTGCCGCGGCAGGCAACGTTTGCCCGTCGAGGAACGGCGTGCGGTGCGTGCTCTCGGCGTGGCGGCCGGAAGTCCTCGCACTGGATGTACTCGGGCTTTCGTCCGGTGCGGCGAGAGCGCGTGCCGGGCGTCGCGACGGGGCGAACGTTGCCTGTCGGGGCACTGGTTCAGCGCGAGCAGCCGCTCGGCCACCTGCCGGCCCAGGGGCGTCAGCTCGTGGTCGACGCGCGGCAGGTGGGTCGGCTGGGCCTCGCGGTGAACCAGGCCGTCCCCTTCCAGGGCGTGGAGCGTCTGGGCGAGCATCTTCTCGCTCACCCCGCCGACCCGGCGAGGGAGCTCGTTGAAGCAGAAACTGCCTTTGTGCAGCCCTCCCGGTGTCGGGCCGCCCCGGCGCCCGGTGACATGCTCCGGCGTGCGGCGTGAGGGGCACTGTCCGGAGAACGCGTCGAAGGCGGGCCCGTCCGGACAGGTGTTCTCGTCCCTGCCGAGCGGCGTACGCCCGCACAGCGCTCACCGCCGGAGCGCGCCTTCTCCGGGGAGCGCTCTGCGCGGTGCGGGTCAGAAGCCGAATTCCAGGGTCCACCAGGGGCCGCCGGAGCCGTAGTGGACACCGACGCCGAGCGTCTTGTAGTCGCAGTCGAGAATGTTCGCCCGATGGCCGTCGCTGTTCATCCAGGAGTCCATCACGGCCTCTGCGTCGGCCTGGCCGCGGGCTATGTTCTCGGCGGCGAGGCCCCGCACACCGGCCTTCGAGGCGCGGTCCCAGGGGGTCCGGCCGTCGGGGTCGGTGTGGTCGAAGAAGCCGCGGGCGGCCATGTCCTCGCTGAAGTCCTGGGCGAGCGAGGCGAGCGGGGCGCTGGCGGTCAGCGGGCTGCAGCCGACCTTGGCGCGCTCCTGGTTGACCAGGGCGAGCACGGCGGACTGGGCGGAGGCGGCGGTCGGGGACGGAGCCGGGGCGCCGCGGGTGGCGGGTGCGGAGGTCCTCGGTGCGGAGGTCCTCGGTGCGGCCGACGACTTCTCGGTGGCCGGGGCGGTGCTCTTCCCGTTGTCGGCCTCGGCGGACTCCGACGGTGCCGACGGGGACGGCTCCGCCCGTTCGGACATCCCGGACGTCTTCGAAGGGGATGCGGGAGATCCGGTGGGGGACTCGGCCCTTGTCGGGCCCTCGGCCCGGCCGGTGCCGCGGCTGGCCGGGGCGGCTGCGGTACCGCGGTCGCCGGGTGCGGTGCTGGAGCCGCCCTGGGTCAGCAGATCGGGGGCGTCCTCGGCCCGCACCCGGTCGGCGCCGTCGCCCAGGCTGTAGCCGTCGCCGCCGGGCACCAGGCCGGAACCCACCGCCACGGCTCCCACGGCAAGGGCCGCCAAGACGCCGATCAGTCCCGTACGGACAGGCGCTCCGGAGCGCTTTCCGCGGTGCCCGCCCCGGTTGTGGCCCACGCCCTCTGCCGCATGGACCTCAGCGGCCGGAGCCGCGGCGGAGCGTCGATGACGTCCCATCTGCTGAGCCCTTCTGCGGTCTGGACGCCGCATCCGGCGTCAACACGCCTCACCCGTTCGAGTGAGGTCATTGCGTCGGGACTGTACGCCATGCCCAAAGGCAGGAGGTGCTCCGAGAGCGATCGGCCGGTTAGCGTTCGGGCATGAACGAAGACGTACGGCTCACCGCATGGGTGCGCGGCCGAGTGCAGCAAGTGGGGTTCCGCTGGTTCACCAGGGCAAACGCCCTGGAGATCGGTGGTCTCACCGGTTTCGCCCTGAATCTCGACGACGGCAGGGTGCAGGTCGTAGCCGAGGGGCGACGTGAGAATTGCCACCGCCTGCTGGACTGGCTGCGCTCGGACGACACACCCGGCCGCGTGGACGGAGTCACTGAGATATGGGACACCCCGCGCGGTGGTTACAAGGGCTTCGCGATCCGCTGATCCGGGTCCGGTCCGGGGGTGCGGAGCGGTCTGTGTTCGGACTGTGTTCGAATCGCTGCCGGGGGTTGTCGGGCGGGGTGCTCATCTGCGTACACATGAAATGACCTGCGGAATGACCGGGTGGTTGCCAAGATTCGGTTGGCGTGCCAGGCTGCGGCAGTAAGGATGATCTCCACGCCCCCGCAGGGCCCCGCAGGAGAGTTGCGCCGCATGATCGCCGAGCCGCGCGCCCTCGGGCTGCCCGCCTCTACGGGGTGTGATCGTGTTGACCGTCAAAGTTTTTGGTGAGACGCTGAAATCCCCGCGCACCTGAACTGTTTGGCAGCGCTGTTTGGCAGCAGAACAGCAGTGACGACAGAGCACTGCCGAGCACCGCGGGTGCGAATCCCTCACGACCCACACCGCATCGGTCGGTCACTCAGTGTGGAGGACCATCCATCATGGCAAAGGCGCTTCTCGGTTACGTCGGCGGTTCCGACCCGCGACTCCTCGCCGAGATGCGACGGCTCCAGCAGCGCGTCCAGGATCTCGAATCCGAGCTCGTGCGGATTCAGGACGAGAACGACGCGCTGAATGCCGCCGCCCAGCACCAAGAGTCGCTGCTCGACAGCATCGACATCGACGTACCTCAGGCGGAGCCGGCGCTGACCTGACCGATGGCCCCCAGGGCCGGTCGGGCCGTACGCGTCAGCCGTCCGAGATCATCACCCGGATCGTCGCCGGATCATTGAAGATCGCTGTTCTTGGTCTGTCACCCTCGTGACATGTCCTTGATTCGCCATGCCCAGCTGCACCAGCAATACGGCACGTAACACCGCACAAGATTTACAAGGGACGCTTCGGCGTCCCTTCTTTCTTTTTCCGCCGGGTCCTTTTCCGCCCGGACGTGCGCGGGACCCGCCCCCGACGTGCACCCCTTCCCTTAACGTCTGATGTGCCCTGCACCTTCATCAGCGAAACCGAGAGCGAAAGGTAGAGTCCGGCGGCGTGCACCTCAAGGCCCTGACCCTGCGTGGTTTCAAATCGTTCGCCTCCGCCACGACGCTGCGGTTCGAACCCGGCATCACCTGTGTCGTCGGCCCCAATGGGTCCGGCAAGTCCAATGTGGTGGACGCGCTCTCCTGGGTCATGGGGGAACAGGGCGCCAAATCCCTGCGCGGCGGCAAGATGGAAGACGTGATCTTTGCCGGCACCACCGGCCGGCCGCCGCTCGGACGGGCCGAAGTATCGCTGACCATCGACAATTCCGACGGCGCACTGCCCATCGAGTACGCCGAAGTGACGATCACTCGGATCATGTTCCGCAATGGCGGCAGCGAGTACCAGATCAATGGCGACACCTGCCGGCTCCTGGACATCCAGGAACTCCTCTCGGACTCCGGCATCGGCCGCGAGATGCATGTCATCGTCGGTCAGGGCCGACTGGACTCCGTGCTCCACGCCGATCCGACGGGCCGTCGCGCGTTCATCGAGGAAGCCGCGGGCGTGCTCAAGCACCGCAAGCGGAAGGAGAAGGCGCTGCGGAAACTGGACGCGATGGGGGCCAACCTCGCCCGCGTCCAGGACCTCACCGACGAGCTGCGGCGGCAGCTGAAACCGCTCGGCCGGCAGGCGGCCGTGGCGCGCCGGGCCGCCGTCATCCAGGCCGATCTGCGCGATGCCAGGCTGCGGCTGCTCGCCGACGACCTGGTGCGGCTGCGCACTGCGCTGCGCAGCGAGATCGCTGACGAAGCGGCACTCAAGCAGCGCCGGGAGGCCGCGGAGGCGGAACTCAAGGCGGCCCTGGCCCGCGAGGCGGAGCTGGAGGACGAGGTGCGGCGGCTGGCGCCGCGGCTCCAGCGCGCCCAGCAGACCTGGTACGAGCTGTCCCAGCTGGCCGAGCGGGTGCGTGGCACGATCTCGCTGGCCGACGCCCGGGTGAAGAGCGCCTCCGCCCCTCCGGAGGAGGAGCGGCGCGGCCGCGACCCCGAGGACATGGAGCGGGAGGCGGCCCGGATCCGTGAGCAGGAGGCGGAGCTGGCCGCCGCGCTGACGGCCGCGGAGCACGCGCTGGAGGACACCGCCGCCCACCGTGCCGACCTGGAAAGGGAGTTGGCGGCCGAGGAACGCAGACTCAAGGACGCCGCCCGCGCCATCGCGGACCGCCGCGAAGGGCTCGCCCGGCTCAACGGTCAGGTCAATGCGGCCCGCAGCCGGGCCGGTTCGGCGCAGGCCGAGATCGACCGGCTGGCCGCCTCCCGGGACGAGGCGCGGGAGCGGGCGGTCTCCGCCCAGGAGGAGTACGAGCAGCTCAAGGCCGAGGTCGAGGGCCTGGACGCCGGGGATCAGGAGCTCGGCGAGCGGCACGACGCCGCCAGGGCGGAGCTCGCGGAGGCGGAGGCGGCGCTCTCCGCGGCCCGGGAGACGGCCACCGCCGCGGAACGGAAGCGGGCGGCGGTCGCGGCCCGCCACGAGGCGCTGGCCCTCGGTCTGCGCCGCAAGGACGGAACGGGCGCGCTGCTGGGCGCGCGGGACCGGCTGTCCGGCCTGGTCGGTCCGGCCGCGGAACTTCTGACGGTGGCGCCGGGGCACGAGGTGGCGGTGGCGGCGGCGCTGGGCGCGGCGGCGGACGCGGTCGCGGTGACGGACCCGGCCACGGCGGCGGAGGCGATCCGGCTGCTGCGCAAGGAGGACGCGGGGCGGGCGGCGCTGCTGCTGGGCGGGGTGCGGCGCGCCGGGGCCCCCGGGCAGGAGGGTGGCGATGATGCCGGTGATGGTGCCGGTGCCGGAGGGCCGTGCGCGGTGGCCGACCTCGTCCGCGGGCCTGTCGAACTGATGGACGCCGTACGCAGACTGGTGCGGGACATGGTGGTCGTCGGCACGCTGGAGGACGCCGAGGACCTCGTCGCCGTACACCCGGAGCTGACGGCCGTGACCGCCGAGGGGGACCTCCTCTCGGCCCACTTCGCGCACGGCGGTTCCGCCGGGGCACCGAGCCTCCTCGAAGTGCAGGCCTCGGTCGACGAGGCCGCCGCCCAGCTGGAGGAACTGGCCGTGAGGTGCGCCGGGTCGACCGAGGAGCAACGGTTCGCGGGGGAGCGGCGCCGGGCCGCCGCCGGGCTGGTCGAGGAGCTGGGGGAGCGGCGCCGGGCCGCCGAGCGGGAGAAGTCCGGGGTGTCCCAGCAGCTGGGGCGGCTGGCCGGGCAGGCCCGTGGAGCGGCTGGTGAGGCCGAGCGGATGACCGCGTCGGCCGCCCGCGCCCAGGAGGCCCTCGACCGGGCGACCGAGGAGGCCGAGGAGCTGGCCGAGCGGCTGCTGGTCGCCGAGGAGACGCCGGTCGAGGAGGAGCCGGACACCTCCGTGCGCGACCGGCTTGCCGCCGACGGTGCCAACGCCCGCCAGACCGAGATGGAGGCCCGGCTCCAGGTGCGTACTCACGAGGAGCGGGTCAAGGCGCTGGCGGGCCGGGCCGACTCCCTCGACCGCGGCGCCCGCGCCGAACGGGAGGCCCGCGCCCGCGCCGAGCAGCGCCGGGCCCGGCTGCGCCACGAGGCGGCGGTGGCCTCCGCCGTCGCGTCCGGTGCCCGTCAGCTGCTCGCGCACGTCGATGTCTCCGTCGTACGGGCCGAGCGGGAGCGGGTGGTGGCCGAGGCGGCGAAGGCGGAGCGGGAGCGGGAGCTGGCGGCCGAGCGCAGCCGGGGCCGCGAGCTCAAGAGCGAGCTGGACAAGCTCACCGACTCCGTCCACCGCGGGGAGGTGCTGGGAGCCGAGAAGCGGCTGCGGATGGAGCAGCTGGAGGCGAAGGCGCTGGAGGAACTGGGCGTCGAGCCGGCCGGGCTGGTCGCAGAGTACGGCCCCGACCAGCTCGTACCGCCGTCGCCGGCCGCGGAGGGCGAGGAGCTGCCGCAGGACCCGGAGCATCCACGCAATCAGCCGAAGCCGTTCGTCAGGGCCGAGCAGGAGAAGCGGCTGAAGTCGGCCGAACGGGCGTATCAGCAACTCGGGAAGGTGAATCCGCTCGCCCTGGAGGAGTTCTCGGCGCTGGAGGAGCGGCACAAGTTCCTCTCCGAGCAGCTTGAGGACCTGAAGAAGACCCGGGCCCACCTGATACAGGTCATCAAGCAGGTCGACGAGCGGGTCGAGCAGGTGTTCACGGAGGCGTACCGGGACACGGCCCGCGAGTTCGAGGGCGTCTTCTCACGGCTCTTCCCGGGTGGCGAGGGCCGGCTCGTCCTGACCGACCCGGACAACATGCTCGCGACCGGTGTGGACGTGGAGGCGAGGCCGCCCGGCAAGAAGGTCAAGCGGCTCTCGCTGCTGTCCGGCGGCGAACGCTCGCTCACGGCGGTGGCGTTGCTGGTCTCCATCTTCAAGGCCCGGCCGAGCCCGTTCTATGTGATGGACGAGGTCGAGGCGGCGCTCGACGACACCAATCTGCAGCGGCTGATCCGGATCATGGAGGAGCTCCAGGAGAGCTCGCAGCTCATCGTGATCACACATCAGAAGCGGACGATGGAGGTCGCCGACGCGCTGTACGGCGTATCGATGCAGGGCGACGGAGTCTCGAAGGTCATCAGCCAGCGACTGCGCTGAAGCCTTGGCTCCACATTCAAGGCTTCAATGTTCTCTGGGGGATTTCTCGATAAATCTGCTCATGCTCCTTCGAGTATTTACTTCGAAAAACGGGTGAATGACCGGTGATCGAGGTCCGCGGCGGCGATTTTGCGTTCAAGTGGTGGCGGTGGGGAAGTTATGCGCCACTTGGAGGAGTTCGCCCCCACACCTGACGACGCGGCCAGGCATCAGGAGCTCATGTGACCAGCACATCCCAGGGACCGGCGTCCGGAGCCCGAGTGGCCCACCCGGACCACCTCGGCCATGTCATCTTCATCACCGCGGCCGCTGCCATGGGCGGCTTCCTGTTCGGCTACGACAGCTCCGTCATCAACGGCGCAGTCGAGGCGATCCGCAGCCGTTACGACATCGGCTCGGGGACACTCGCCCAGGTGATCGCCATCGCGCTGATCGGCTGTGCGGTCGGCGCGGCCACCGCGGGGCGCATCGCCGACCGCATCGGCCGCATCCGCTGCATGCAGATCGCCTCCGTGCTCTTCACCATCAGCGCCATCGGCTCCGCGCTCCCGTTCGCGCTCTGGGACCTGGCGATGTGGCGCATCATCGGCGGCTTCGCCATCGGCATGGCCTCGGTGATCGGCCCGGCGTACATCGCGGAGGTCTCGCCGCCCGCCTACCGCGGCCGGCTCGGCTCCTTCCAGCAGGCGGCGATCGTCGTCGGTATCGCCATCTCCCAGCTGGTCAACTTCGGCATCCTGCAGCTCGCCGACGGCGACCAGCGCGGAAGGATCGGCGGCCTCGAAGCCTGGCAGTGGATGCTCGGCGTGATGGTCGTCCCGGCCGTCCTGTACGGGCTCCTGTCCTTCGCGATCCCCGAGTCGCCGCGGTTCCTGATCTCGGTCGGCAAGAAGGAACGGGCCCGCAGGATCCTGGAGGAGGTCGAGGGCAGGAGCGTCGACCTCGATGCCAGGGTGACCGAGATCGAGACCGCGATGCACCGCGAGCACAAGTCCAGGTTCACGGACCTGCTCGGCGGTCGCTTCGGTTTCCTGCCGATCGTCTGGATCGGTATCGGGCTGTCGGTCTTCCAGCAACTCGTCGGCATCAATGTGGCGTTCTACTACTCGGCGACGCTCTGGCAGTCCGTCGGCATCGACCCGACCGCCTCGTTCTTCTGGTCGTTCACCACGTCCATCATCAACATCATCGGTACCGTCGTCGCGATGGTCTTGGTGGACCGGGTGGGCCGCAAGCCCCTCGCGCTGGCGGGCTCCACCGGTATGGCCATCGCCCTCGCCTTCGAGGCCTGGGCCTTCTCCGCCGACCTGGTCGACGGCAAACTGCCCAGCACCCAGGGCATCGTGGCGCTCGTCGCGGCCCATGTGTTCGTGCTTTTTTTCGCCCTGTCGTGGGGTGTCGTCGTCTGGGTCTTCCTCGGCGAGATGTTCCCCAACAAGATCCGCGCCGCCGCGCTCGGCGTCGCCGCGTCCGCGCAGTGGATCGCCAACTGGGCGATCACCGCGAGCTTCCCGAGCCTGTCCGACTGGAACCTGTCGGGCACGTACATCATCTACACGTGCTTCGCCACGCTCTCGATCCCCTTCGTACTCAAGTTCGTGAAGGAGACCAAGGGCAAGGCGCTGGAGGAGATGGGCTGATCAGGACGTTTCCGGTGCGACCGCCTTGCAGAACAGCCTCAGACTGCGCCACCCCTCCTCGACCGGCATTCCGCCGCACAAGGGATGCAGCACCAGGCTGTCCAGCTCCGCGGCCGCCGCGGCGCACTCCTCAGGGGTGACGACCCGATAGACCCCCTCGGCCCGCAGTTCCGGCACCGTCGTCGCCGCCGAACGCACGGCGGAGCGGATGTCCTTGGACTGCCAGGAGGCGTAGGTGCGCGCCTCGTGCAGGAAATGCTCGCCGTATTCCGACCAGGTACGGTCAGGGTCCTGTGACACGTGCAGCAGCGGTGTCTCGGCGGCGGGCATCATGCAGAAGCCGTCCGTCCCGAACTCGGTACGCCGCTCCTGGTAGTACGCCTCCAGCTCCGGCAGATGCGCGCTCGGGAAGAACGGCAGCCCGAACCGGGCCGCCCGCCGCGCCGCCGCCCGCGAACTGCCGCCCACCAGCAGCAGCGGGTGGGGCCGGGTGTACGGGCGCGGCGTGACGCGGACCGTACGGCCCCGGTACGGGAACGGCTCACCGGTCCACGCCTGCAGCAGCGTCTCCAGGAGCTCGTCCTGGAGCCTGCCGCGCCGGCCCCACTCGACGCCCGCCTGCTCGTACTCCTCGGGCCGGTAGCCGATCCCTGCCACCGTCACCAGCCGGCCGGCGCTCAGCAGGTCCAGGACCGCGATGTCCTCGGCCAGCCGCAGCGGGTCGTGCAGCGGGCCGATGATCGCCGAGACGGTGACTGCGATCCGGCGGGTGGCGCCGAAGACCGAGCCGGCGAAGACGAAGGGGGAGGGCAGCCAGGAGTTGGCGACGCCGTGGTGCTCCTCGGTCTGCACGGTGTCGATGCCGTGCCCGTCGGCGTACGCGGCCATCTCCAGCGCGGCGCGGTAGCGGGCCGAGAGCGACTCGGGGGTGGCGTCGGGATCGACGAGATTGAACCGGACCACTGTGAAGGCCATGAGACTTGTCCCCATCGTCGGGCGGACTCGGCGGGCGGGACAGTAGCTGACGCAGCGTCAGAAGTGTAGGGGTGCGACCTTGTCGGGCTCACTGCCGTCGCTCGGGGTCCCTCCGGCGGGGTGCGGCAGGATCGCGTACACAGTGGCGGAGACCGCGATCGTGGCCGCCCGGCCCAGCCCCTGGTGCCCGATCCAGGTGGTGGCGAGGGGCCCGGTGAACCACCGCACCCCGGTGAAGCGGATTGCCGCGCTGTCCGAAGACGGCCCGGAAGATCGCCATGCCGGGCGCCCCGCCCCGGCTGCCGGTGATCGAGACCAGGGCGACCGGTCCGAAGCCTATGGCCGGGGCGAGGACCGCGGCCGCCGGCACCTGCCGGAGATTCAGCCCGTTGAAGACGACGAGCCCGGCGCCGACGGTCAGGAGGAGCGCGGCCGGGTTCGCGCCGACCCGGGTGGGGGGAAGAGGGGCCGGACCCGGCCGGTGCGCTCGTTGCCGAGAACGGGCCCCAGGCTGCGAGCCTCCACGGCCAGGGTTGTACCTTTACCGCCAAAAGGTGCATAACGCTCAAGGGGATGTCCTGGGGATCCTTCGGGGCGGTCCCCTCGGGCGGACGTGACTGATACTGGGTGGGTTATGGAATTCGTCATCCTTGCTGTAGTCATCGCCCTGGTCGCGGTCGGCGTGATCAGCGGGCTCGTGGTCAGCAGCCGCAAGAAGAAGCAGCTGCCCCCGGCGCCGTCGAGCACGCCGACCATCACTCCTCCCGCCGAGCCCCATGTCGGCGAGGAAGCCGAGACGCCGCGCGAGGAACCGCGCCGCACCATTGATGAGGTCGGCCCGCCCGAGGCCGAGGCTCCCGTCGAGGAGGCCCCCGAGGCCGTCGAGCCGGAGGCGCCCGTCGCCCCCGCTCTCGAAGTGCCCGAGCCCACCGCCGGCCGTCTGGTGCGGCTGCGCGCCCGGCTCTCCCGCTCGCAGAACTCCCTCGGCAAGGGACTGCTCACCCTCCTGTCCCGCGACAACCTCGACGAGGACACCTGGGAGGAGATCGAGGACACCCTCCTCACCGCCGATGTCGGCGTCGCGCCCACCCAGGAACTGGTGGAGCGGCTCCGCGAGCGCGTCCGCGTGCTCGGCACCCGTACCCCCGAAGGGCTGCGCGCGCTGCTGCGCGAGGAGCTCCTCACCCTGCTCGGCACCGACTTCGACCGTGCGGTCAAGACGGAGAGCGGCCTCGACACCCCCGGCGTCGTGATGGTCGTCGGCGTCAACGGCACCGGCAAGACCACCACCACCGGCAAGCTGGCCCGAGTGCTCGTCGCCGACGGCCGCAGTGTCGTGCTCGGCGCGGCCGACACCTTCCGGGCGGCCGCCGCCGACCAGCTCCAGACCTGGGGCGAACGCGTCGGCGCCCGCACCGTGCGCGGCCCCGAGGGTGGTGACCCCGCGTCGATCGCCTTCGACGCGGTGAAGGAAGGAATCGCCGAGGGTGCCGATGTGGTCCTCATCGACACCGCGGGACGGCTGCACACGAAGACCGGGCTGATGGACGAGCTCGGCAAGGTCAAGCGGGTCGTCGAGAAGCACGGACCGCTCGACGAGGTCCTGCTGGTCCTCGACGCCACGACCGGGCAGAACGGTCTGGTGCAGGCCCGCGTGTTCGCCGAGGTCGTGGACATCACCGGCATCGTGCTCACCAAGCTGGACGGCACCGCCAAGGGCGGCATCGTCGTAGCCGTCCAGCGCGAGCTGGGCGTGCCGGTGAAGCTGGTCGGACTCGGCGAGGGCCCGGACGACCTGGCCCCCTTCGAGCCGGAGGCGTTCGTGGACGCCCTGATCGGCGACTGACACCTCGCGCCGCACCCGAAGAGCCCGACCGCATGACGCAGGCAGCGGCCGGGCTCTTCGGCATTACGGGGCCGGCGTCGGCGCGCTCAGCCGCACAGCGGTGCGCGATGGCAGCTGTACGCCAGTGTGCCGAGCAGCAGCCGGGCCTCCGGGGGTGCGGCCGCCGTGTCCAGCACCGGTGGACGCAGCCAGCGGACCGGGCCCTTACCGCCCTCGTCGGACGGCGGGGCGGTGACGTGGCAGCCGGGCCCCAGCGCCCGCAGGTCCAGCCCCGCGTCGTCCCAGCCCATCCGGTACAGCAGATGCGGGAGCTCGGCGGCGGCCCCCGGGGCGACGAAGAACTGCGCCCGCCCGGACGGGGTCACCGCGACCGGGCCGAGCGGCAGCCCCATCCGCTCCATCCGCACCAGGGCCCGGCGCCCGGCCGCCTCGGCGACATCGAGTACGTCGAAGGCGCGGCCCACGGGCAGCAGCATCGAGGCGCCCGGCACCAGGGCCCACGCCTCGGCCGCCGCGTCGAGCGTGGCGCCCGCGGGGACCTCGGGGGCGAAGTCCAGCGGATGGGCGCCGGGGGAGGGGCAGTCCGCCCGCCCGCACGAGCAGCGGCCGGCCGCGGCCCGCGCTCCCGGCGCGACGGCCCAACCCCACAGTCCCGTGTACTCGGCCACTGCCGTGCACTCGGCCGCACGGCCGCGGCGCCGTGAGCCGGTGCGCATCTCGCGGATGCCGCCGATCGTGAAGCCCATGCCCCCTCCAACGGGTCCGACTCGCCGGTGGTTACGACGCGGGCTTGAGTCGTGACGCTCCGTCGTCGCCTTCGATCCGGAGTGCGCCTGGTGACATTCGAGGTCGTGCGCCATTGTTCGCGCGCCCCGTTGCGCGTCACCGCGCCCCTGCTGATCGCCGAATGTCAAGTGAATCGCGCTCGACAGCGGTGGCGTTCATTCGAAGGGGTGGCGAATGGTGGCGTTTCCGTAATCGCCCTCGCCCAGGGGGTGATCGTAGGATTACCGTCGGTACACGAACCATGGAAGTATGTGCGCCCGTGGGTATGCCGGAGGCAACCCGATTTCCTCTTCGATGGCGCGCACCCGCCGCATGGCGGCATCGGCTCAGGGCATTCTGGTAATGGTTCGCGCGACAGGTATTTCAGCGGGATGGGGGCGTTCCAGTGAGTGGCAGTGGCGCAGGCGATTCGAATGCCGGCAAGCGCCCCAACGGGCAATTGAGCTCATGGTTCGTGCGAAGCGGCTGGTCGAAGGGCGAGCTCGCCCGCCAGGTGAACCGCCGGGCGCGCCAGATGGGTGCCCACCACATCAGCACCGACACCTCCCGGGTGCGGCGCTGGCTCGACGGCGAGCAGCCGCGCGAACCGATCCCGCGCATCCTCTCCGAGCTCTTCTCGGAGCGCTTCGGCGCCGTCGTCGCAGTCGAGGACCTCGGACTGCGCTCCGCGCACCAGTCACCGTCCGTGTCCGGCGTCGACCTGCCCTGGGCCGGCCCGCAGACCGTCGCCCTGCTCAGCGAGTTCTCCCGCAGCGACCTCATGCTCGCCCGCCGGGGATTCCTCGGCTCCTCGCTCGCCCTGGCCGCCGGACCCGCGCTCATCGAGCCCATGCAGCGCTGGCTGGTGCCCGTCTCCGCCACCGGCTCCGCGGAACCGGAATCCGCGGCCGCGCCCCGCCGCCCCTCCCGGCTCTCCGGCCCCGAGCTCGATCTGCTGGAGTCCACCACCGCGATGTTCCGCCAGTGGGACGCGCAGTGCGGCGGCGGGCTGCGCCGCAAGGCCGTCGTCGGACAGCTCCACGAGGTCACCGACCTGCTCCAGGAGCCGCAGCCGGAGGGCACCGCCAAGCGGCTCTTCCGGTGCGCCGCCGAGCTGGCCGAGCTGGCGGGCTGGATGAGCTATGACGTCGGCCTCCAGCCCACCGCCCAGAAGTACTTCGTCCTCGCGCTCCACGCCGCCAAGGAGGCCGGTGACAAACCGCTGGGCTCGTACATCCTGTCCAGCATGAGCCGTCAGATGATCCACCTCGGACGGCCCGACGACGCCCTCGAACTGATCCACCTCGCGCAGTACGGCAGCCGGGACTGCGCCACCCCGCGCACCCAGGCCATGCTGTATGCGATGGAGGCCCGCGCGTACGCCAACATGGGCCAGCCCAGCAAGTGCAAACGAGCCGTCCGGATGGCCGAGGACACCTTCCTCGACGTGGGGATCGACGGCGAGCCCGAGCCCGACTGGATCCGCTTCTTCTCGGAGGCCGAGCTCAACGGCGAGAACTCCCACTCCTACCGCGACCTCGCCTATGTGGCGGGCCGCAGCCCCACGTACGCCATGCTCGCCGAGCCCCTGATGGAGAAGGCCGTCAAGCTCTTCGGCGAGGACGACGAGCACCAGCGTTCGTACGCGCTCAACCTGATCGGCCTCGCCACCGTCCACCTCCTCAAGCGCGAGCCCGAGCAGTCCACGATCCTGGCCGAGCAGGCCCTGCACGTGGCCAAGAGGATCCGCTCCGAACGGGTCAACACCCGGCTCCGCAAGACCGTCGACACCGCCGCCAGGGACTTCGGGGACATCGCCGAAGTCGCCAGGCTCACCGACCTCCTCACCGAGCAGCTGCCGGAGACCGCGGAAGCGGTCTGAGCAGCACCCCGGCCCCGGCCACGGCGACCACCCCGTACAGACCGACTTCGGCTCCCCCAACTGCCAGGTCAGCGGGTGGTCGGCGTGGCCGGTTCGCGTTGCCGTGCCCGTACGCAAGAGTCGTAACCGCACCGTATGCGGCCCCGGCCGCAGGGTGGGCCCGGCACCGGTCGCGCCACCGTCGGTTCATGGCGGCGTAACACACCCGACCTCTTCGTCACCGCCGTGAAACACCGTGCGGCATCGGCGGAAACCGCGCTGGGCGAACCTCGTGGCCATAACCGGCCCGCACCTTTGCCCAGTGGTCCCGCACGTGGTGCCGCTTCCGATCGCCCGCACGCGGCCGCACCGACGACGAGGAGACGCCGATGCCCCCAGGCATCACGACGCTTGCCGCAGACACCCCGACCCTGTCTGCCGCCAACACCGGGTTCATGCTCGTCTGCTCCGCCCTGGTGATGCTCATGACCCCGGCCCTGGCCTTCTTCTACGGAGGCATGGTCCGCGTCAAGAGCACCCTCAACATGCTGATGATGAGCTTCATCAGCCTCGGGATCGTCACGGTCCTGTGGGTGCTCTACGGATTCAGCCTCGCCTTCGGCGCCGACATCGGCTCCGTCGTCGGCTGGAGCCCGGACTACCTCGGCCTCAGCGGGATCGGCGTCACCCAGCTCTGGGACGGCTACACCATCCCGGTCTATGTCTTCGCCGTCTTCCAGCTGATGTTCGCCGTGCTCACCCCTGCCCTGATCAGCGGCGCTCTCGCGGACCGGGTCAAATTCACCTCCTGGGCCCTGTTCATCACGCTCTGGGTCACCGTCGTCTACTTCCCCGTCGCCCACTGGGTCTGGGGCGCGGGCGGCTGGCTGTACGAGATGGGGGTCATCGACTTCGCGGGCGGCACCGCCGTCCACATCAACGCCGGTGCGGCGGCGCTCGGCGTGATCCTCGTCATCGGCAGGCGCGTCGGCTTCAAGAAGGACCCGATGCGGCCGCACAGCCTGCCCCTCGTCATGCTCGGCGCCGGTCTGCTCTGGTTCGGCTGGTTCGGCTTCAACGCCGGCTCGTGGCTCGGCAACGACGACGGCGTCGGCGCGGTGATGTTCGTCAACACCCAGGTCGCCACCGCCGCCGCGATGCTCGCCTGGCTCGGCTACGAGAAACTCCGCCACGGCTCCTTCACCACCCTCGGCGCGGCCTCCGGCGCGGTCGCCGGACTCGTCGCCATCACCCCGTCCGGCGGCGCGGTCAGCCCGCTCGGCGCCATCGCGGTCGGCGCGATCGCCGGTGTGCTCTGCGCCATGGCCGTCGGCCTGAAGTACCGGTTCGGCTACGACGACTCGCTGGACGTGGTCGGCGTCCACCTCGTCGGCGGCATCGCGGGCTCCCTCCTCGTCGGTCTCTTCGCCACCGGAGGCGTCCAGTCCGACGCCAAGGGCCTCTTCTACGGCGGCGGCCTCGAACAGCTCGGCAAGCAGGCCGTCGGCGTCCTCGCCGTGCTCGCATACTCTCTGGTCGTCTCCGCGATCCTGGCCTTCCTGCTGGACCGGACGATCGGGATGCGGGTCCCCGAGGACGACGAGATCTCCGGCATCGACCAGGTCGAACACGCCGAGACCGCGTACGACTTCAGCGGAGCGGGCGGCGGCGCGGCCCCGCGCACCACGAGCCCGGCCCCGGGCAGCACGGCAGCAGCGAAGACGAAGAAGGTGGACGTATGAAGCTCATCACCGCAGTCGTGAAGCCACACCGGCTGGACGAGATCAAGGAGGCCCTCCAGGCCTTCGGCGTCCAGGGCCTCACGGTCACGGAAGCCAGCGGCTACGGACGCCAGCGCGGCCACACCGAGGTCTACCGGGGCGCCGAGTACACCGTCGACCTCGTCCCCAAGATCCGTATCGAGGTCCTGGTCGAGGACGAGGACTCCGAACAGCTCATCGACGCCGTCGTGAAGGCCGCCCGCACCGGCAAGATCGGTGACGGCAAGGTCTGGAGCGTGCCGGTCGACACCGCGGTCCGGGTACGGACCGGCGAACGCGGCCCGGACGCACTCTGACCGACGCTCCCGAGACGAAAGGCAGCCGGGTGACGAGCACTGGAACGACCACCGAATCCGCCGACTCGCAACCCGGCGGCTACGCGGCGGCCCGGCTGCGCCTCCTCCGGGAGAAGGCGCGGTCCGGTCCGCTGCGCCGCGCCGCCCTCGCGGCGCTCACCGACGACTGGCTCACCGCGCTGTTCACCGCCGCCGCCCGGCAGACCGGCGCCGGGGGCGCCGCCCTCGTCGCCGTCGGCGGCTACGGCCGCTCCGAACTCTCCCCGCGCAGCGACCTCGACCTGCTGATCCTGCACGACGGGAACGCCGACCCCACGGCCGTCGCCGCCCTCGCCGACCGCGTCTGGTACCCCGTCTGGGACCTCGGCCTCGCCCTCGACCACTCCGTACGCACCCCCGCCGAGGCCCGCAGGACGGCCGGCGAGGACCTCAAGGTCCAGCTCGGACTGCTCGACGCCCGGCCCGTCGCCGGGGACCTCGGACTCGTCGCCGCGATGCGCACCGCGATCCTCGCCGACTGGCGCAACCAGGCCGCCAAGCGTCTGCCCGCACTCCACGAGCTCTGTCGCGAACGCGCCGAACGACAGGGCGAGTTGCGGTTCCTCCTCGAACCCGACCTCAAGGAGGCCCGCGGCGGACTGCGGGACGCCACCGCCCTGCGCGCCGTCGCCGCGTCCTGGGTCGCCGACGCCCCCCGCGAAGGGCTCGCCGAAGCCTGCCGCGTCCTGCTCGACGCCCGCGACGCACTCCACCTCACCACCGGCCGCGCCACCGACCGCCTCGCCCTCCAGGAACAGGACCAGGTCGCCACCGAACTCGGACTGCTCGACGCCGACGCCCTGCTCCGCCAGGTCTACGAGGCCGCCCGCACCGTCTCGTACGCCACCGACGTCACCTGGCGCGAGGTCGAGCGCGTGCTGCGCGCCCGGTCCGTGCGGCCCCGGCTGCGCGCCATGCTGAGCGGCGGCCGGGGGGCCGCGCCGGAACGCACCCCGCTCGCCGAGGGCGTCGTCGAGGCCGACGGCGAAGTGGTCCTCGCCCGTACCGCCCGCCCCGAACGCGATCCAGTGCTCGTGCTCCGCGCCGCCGCCGCGGCCGCCCAGTCCGAGCTCCCGCTCTCCCGCCACGTCGTACGCCGGCTCGCCACCGCCGCGCGCCCGCTCCCGGTGCCCTGGCCCGCCGAGGCCCGGGAGGAACTCGTCACCCTCCTCGGCGCGGGCGAGGCCACCGTCCCCGTCTGGGAGGCGCTCGAAGCCGAAGGGCTGATCACCCGGCTGCTCCCGGACTGGGAACGCGTCCACTGCCGCCCCCAGCGCAACCCCGTCCACACCTGGACCGTCGACCGCCACCTCGTCGAAGCGGCCGTCCGCGCCGGTGCCCTCACCCGCCGCGTCCACCGCCCCGACCTCCTCCTCGTCGCGGCCCTCCTGCACGACATCGGCAAGGGCTGGCCCGGCGACCACTCCGCGGCCGGTGAGGTCATCGCCCGGGACATGGCCGCCCGGATCGGCTTCGACCAGCACGACGTGGGCGTCATCGCCACCCTCGTACGCCACCACTTGCTGCTCGTCGAGACCGCCACCCGGCGCGACCTCGACGACCCGGCGACCGTCCGCTCGGTCGCCGACGCGGTCCGGAGCACCACCACCCTGGAGCTCCTGCACGCGCTCACCGAGGCCGACGCCCTCGCCACCGGGCCCGCCGCCTGGTCCGCCTGGCGCGCCTCTCTCGTCGCCGACCTCGTGGGGCGGGTCGCCGCCGTGCTCGCCGGCCGGGACCCGGAGGAACCGGAACCCGCCGCGCCGGGCGCCGAACAGGAACGCCTCGCGGCCGAGGCCCTGCGCACCGGCGGCCCCGTCCTGGCCCTGCGCGCCCAGCGCGAGGCCCCGAACGAGGACGGCGAACCGGAACCCGTCGGCGTCGAGCTCCGGATCGCCCTGCCCGACCAGCCCGGTGTGCTGCCCGCGGCGGCGGGCGTCCTCGCCCTGCACCGCCTCACGGTGCGCGCCGCCGACCTGCGCGCCGTGGAGCTCCCCACCGGTCCGGGCGAGAGCGCGGACACGCTGCTGCTCAGCTGGCGGGTCGCGGCCGAGTACGGATCGCTGCCGCAGGCCGCCCGGCTCCGCGCCGACCTCGTACGCGCCCTGGACGGCTCCCTGGACATCCGGGCCCGGCTCGCCGAGCGCGAGGCCGCCCATCCGCGCCGCCGCGGGGTGAAGGCCCCGCCGCCGAGGGTGACCGTCGCGGCGGCCGGCTCCCGGCTGGCCACGGTGATCGAGGTGCGGGCCCAGGACGCCCCGGGACTGCTGCACCGGATCGGCCGGGCGCTGGAGCAGAGCGGGGTGCGGGTGCGCAGCGCGCATGTGTCGACCCTGGGGGCGAACGCGGTGGACGCCTTCTATGTCACGGACACGGACGGGAAACCGCTGCCCGAGGAGCGGGCGCTCGCGGTGGCGAACGCGGTGGAGGCCGCGCTGCGGGTGTGAGGCGGGGGGGAAGGCGCTGTGACCCCTGCCCGGGATTTCCCGGGCAGGGGTCATCGTTTCTTCCGAGCCGGATACCCTGGGGTACCAAATCCACTCTGCCCCCGACCCTGAGGACCGACGAGCGCCGTGTTCGATACTCTCTCCGACCGCCTTGCCGCGACTTTCAAGAACCTCAGGGGCAAGGGCCGCTTGTCCGAGGCGGACATCGACGCCACGGCTCGCGAGATCCGTATCGCCCTGCTCGAAGCGGATGTCGCGCTGCCCGTCGTCCGCGCCTTCATCGCCAACGTCAAGGAGCGGGCGCGCGGCGCCGAGGTCTCCCAGGCGCTGAACCCGGCCCAGCAGGTCGTCAAGATCGTCAACGAGGAGCTCGTCGGGATCCTCGGCGGCGAGACCCGGCGGATGCGGTTCGCCAAGAACCCGCCCACCGTGATCATGCTCGCCGGTCTCCAGGGTGCCGGTAAGACCACCCTCGCCGGAAAGCTCGGCCTCTGGCTCAAGGGCCAGGGCCACTCCCCGCTGCTCGTCGCCTGTGACCTCCAGCGCCCCAACGCCGTCAACCAGCTCAGCGTCGTCGCCGACCGCGCCGGTGTCGCGGTGTACGCGCCCGAGCCGGGCAACGGGGTCGGTGACCCGGTCCAGGTCGCCAAGGACTCGATCGAGCACGCCCGCAGCAAGCAGTTCGACGTCGTGATCGTCGACACCGCGGGCCGCCTCGGTATCGACGAGGAGCTGATGCAGCAGGCCGCGGACATCCGCGACGCCGTCAGCCCCGACGAGATCCTCTTCGTCGTCGACGCGATGATCGGCCAGGACGCGGTCAACACCGCCGAGGCCTTCCGCGACGGCGTCGGATTCGACGGCGTGGTGCTCTCCAAGCTCGACGGTGACGCCCGCGGTGGTGCGGCGCTGTCGATCGCCCATGTCACGGGCAAGCAGATCATGTTCGCGTCGAACGGTGAGAAGCTCGACGACTTCGACGCCTTCCACCCCGACCGCATGGCGTCCCGCATCCTCGACATGGGTGACCTGCTCACCCTGATCGAGCAGGCGGAGAAGACCTTCAGCCAGGAAGAGGCCGCCAAAATGGCCTCCAAGCTGGCGTCCAGCAAGGGCAAGGACTTCACGCTCGACGACTTCCTGGCCCAGATGGAGCAGGTCAGGAAGATGGGCTCCATCTCCAAGCTGCTCGGCATGCTCCCCGGCATGGGGCAGATCAAGGACCAGATCAACAACATCGACGAGCGCGACGTGGACCGCACCGCCGCGATCATCAAGTCGATGACCCCGAAGGAGCGCGCCGAGCCGACGATCATCAACGGCTCGCGCCGGGCCCGTATCGCCAAGGGGTCCGGTGTCGAGGTCAGCGCGGTGAAGAACCTGGTGGAGCGGTTCTTCGAGGCCCGCAAGATGATGTCGAAGATGGCTCAGGGCGGCGGCATGCCGGGGATGCCCGGGATGCCGGGCATGGGCGGTGGCCCCGGTCGGCAGAAGAAGCAGGCCAAGCAGGCCAAGGGCAAGCGCAAGAGCGGCAACCCGATGAAGCGCAAGGCCGAGGAGCAGGCCGCGGCGGCCCGTCGCGAGCAGGCGGCGCAGGGCGGCGCGTTCGGTCTGCCGGCGCAGGACGACAAGAACTTCGAGCTGCCGGACGAGTTCAAGAAGTTCATGGGCTGAACCGGCCCATGGCTCGACGGGCCAGCACGTCCTAGGGGGGCGCCCGCTTTCCGGCGGGCGCCCCCTTCGGTGTGTGCGGCTCCGGAGTGACTGCCGCACACGGCTGTCGTCCGCCGTCCCTCCAAGAGCCCATCCGGCAGCCCCTGGGAGGGCTTTGCCCGCATTTCTCCCTTACTGTCGCTTCAACGGCTGTCGGCAGAGGAGCGCGCGTGACCAACCCCGTACCTCCCCGTGACCGGACCGACCAGCCCTGGCGTTCCGAGGGCGCCCCGCCGCCCCCGCCACCGGGCCGGAAGATGCCGGGAGGCTGGCGCGGACTGCTGCTGACCGCGCTGGCCGTCTATCTGATCGCCAATCTGGTCCTCTCTTTCTTCAACGGGGGAGAGCAGCGGACGATCGCATACACGGAGTTCAGCAAGCAGGTCACCTCGGGCAATGTCTCCAAGATCTACTCCAAGGGCGATTCCATCCAGGGGCAGCTCAAGAAGGAGGCGAAGGTCCCGGGGAGCGACGACAAGTACACCAAGTTCGTCACCCAACGGCCGGCCTTCGCGGACGACAACCTCTGGGCCGAACTGGTCAAGGCCGATGTCACGGTCACCGCCGAGCCGGTCGTCGAGCAGCGCAGCTTCCTCGCCAACCTGCTGATCTCGCTCGCACCGATGCTGCTCCTCATCGTGCTCTGGGTGTTCATCGCCCGGCGGATGTCCAGAGGCATGGGCGGCGGGATGGGCGGCTTCGGGCGCAAGGCCCCGCCCAAGCCCGTCGAGCTGGAGGGTGCCAAGCGCACCACCTTCAGGGACGTGGCCGGGATCGACGAGGTCGAGGGCGAGCTCAGCGATGTCGTGGACTTCCTGAAGAATCCGCAGGCGTACCGGAAGATGGGCGCCCGGATGCCCGGCGGGGTGCTGCTCGCGGGACCGCCCGGCACCGGCAAGACCCTGCTGGCCAGGGCCGTCGCCGGTGAGGCCGGAGTGCCGTTCTTCTCGGCCTCGGCCTCCGAGTTCATCGAGATGATCGTCGGCGTCGGCGCGAGCCGGGTCCGGGAACTCTTCGCGGAGGCGCGCAAAGTCGCCCCCGCCATCGTCTTCATCGACGAGATCGACACCATCGGCCGGGCCCGCGGCGGCGGTGCCGGCGTGGGCGGTCACGACGAGCGCGAGCAGACGCTCAACCAGATCCTCACCGAGATGGACGGCTTCTCCGGTTCGGAGGGCGTCGTCGTGCTCGCCGCCACCAACCGCGCCGACGTGCTCGACCCCGCACTCACCCGGCCCGGCCGCTTCGACCGGATCGTCCAGGTCAGTCCGCCGGACAGGAGCGGCCGGGAGGCGATCCTGGAGATCCACACCCGGCAGATCCCGCTCGCCGACGATGTGAACCTGGCAGAGGTGGCCGGTACGACCCCCGGAATGACCGGCGCGGATCTGGCCAACCTGGCCAACGAGGCCGCGCTCCTGGCGGTCAAGCGCCGGCAGTCCGAGGTCACCCAGCCCGACTTCTCGGACGCCCTGGAGAAGGTCCAGCTGGGGGCGGAACGCTCGCTGGTCATGTCCGACGAGGAGCGCCGCAGGACCGCGTACCACGAGAGCGGCCACGCCCTGCTCGGTATGCTCCAGCCCGGCGCCGACCCGGTCCGCAAGGTCACCATCGTGCCGCGCGGCCGCGCCCTGGGCGTCACGATCTCGACGCCGGAGGCCGACAAGTACGCGTACACCGAGGACTACCTGCGCGGCCGCATCGTCGGGGCGCTCGGTGGCATGGCGGCCGAACAGGTGGTCTTCGGCGTGATCACCACCGGCGCGGAGAGCGATCTGGAACAGGTCACCAACCTGGCCCGCGGCATGGTCGGGCGCTGGGGCATGAGCCACAAGGTGGGCAGGCTGACGGCGATCCCGGGCGACGCCCAGCAGGCGTACGGGCTGTCGGCGGCCCCCGCCACACTCGACGCGGTGGACGGCGAGATGCGGCGGATCGTCGACGAGTGCTACGAGGTGGCCTGCCGGCTCCTGCGCGAGAACCGGGACCGGCTGGACTCGCTGTCCGCCGCGCTTCTGGCGAACGAGACGCTGGACGAGGCCGAGGCCTACCGGGCGGCCGGCATCGCCCGACTGTCCAAGTAGCGGGCGCCGCGGTCGCTCAGGTGGTGCACACGAGATAGCGGAAGACGTTCGGCATCCAGATGGTGCCGTCCCGGCGCCGGTGCGGATGAAGGGCCTGAGCGAGCTCCTTCTCCACCTGGGCCCGGTCCGTCGCCGGCACCGCCCCGTCGAAGAGCCGGGTGGAGAGCAGCCCTCGCACCGCACTGTCCGTGTCCGCGTACCCGAACGGGCAGGCCACCCGGCCCGAGCCGTTGGGATTCAGACCGGCCCGGTACGCCAGCTCCTCCAGGTCGTCCCGGCCCGACGTCCGCCAGCCGCCGGTGCGCGGGCCCCGGTCCCCGTCGGACAGCCGTCCCGCCACCCGCAGCACGGGCGCCGTCGCGCAGCGCTCCGGCGGACCCCAGCCGGTGAGCACCACGGTGCCGCCCCGCGCGGCCAGCGGCACCGCGGACCGCAGCGCGGCCACCAGCTCCTCGCCGTCGTCACAGGAGCAGCCGATCGGGGTGAACGCGGTGATCAGGTCGTACGGCGTTCCGTCGGCCGGCCGGGCCGCGGACGGGTCGCCCTCCAGCAGCCTCGGGTGCCCGTCCAAGGGCCCCGCGTCGCTCCCGAGGCCGGGCAGCAGCCGGGTCCGGGCGAGTGCCAGCCGTTCGAGGTCGGTGTCCACTCCGGTGACACGCGCCCCGCGGGCGGCCGCGATCAGCAGCGCCAGACCGGAGCCGCAGCCGAGGGAGAGCAGCCGGGTGCCGGCTCCCACTTCGAGCCGTTCGTACACCGCCTCGTACAGCGGTGCCAGCATCCGCTCCTGGATCTCGGCCCAGTCCCGGGCACGGTTTCCGGGGGCCGTTCGGGTGGACGTCTCCGCGTGGCTGTGGTGTCGGACGAGCGTTGGTGTCATGGAAAGCGCCCCAATCCGCCGAGAGGTCGGCCGTGTCCGATCGGTAGTGCCCGAGTGGTTGTTCCCCCGTGATCACGTGCGCACCGCTTCCCCCGTATGTCAGAGAACTGCGTATCCGCGGCCGCGTGCAGGGGGCCGATGTCAATGGCTGTGTGCCGCAGTGGTGCGTCCGTGGGGAGGGCCCCCGGCACCGGGGCCCGTTGCCCCGTGCACTGGGTGGTGTCGCCGTACGATGCGCGCCATGGCAAAGGCACCCGTTCTCACGCCCCAGGCCGAGGACTTTCCCCGCTGGTACCAGGATCTGATCAACAAGGCCGAACTCGCGGACAACGGCCCGGTGCGCGGCACCATGGTCATCCGGCCGTACGGATACAGTCTGTGGGAGCGGATGCAGCAGGAGATGGATGCCCGGATCAAAGGGGCGGGCGCCCGCAACGCCTACTTCCCGCTCTTCACCCCCAGTCTTACCTGACACGCGAGGCCGAGCACGTCGAGGGCTTCGCACCGGAGCTCGCGACGGTCACCCACGGCGGCGGGAAGGGGCTGGAAGAGCCCGTGGTGGTGCGGCCGACCTCCGAAACGATCATCAACGAATACTTCTCGAAGTGGGTGCAGAGCTATCGCGATCTGCCTCTCCTGATCAACCAGTGGGCGAACGTCGTGCGCTGGGAGATGCGTCCGCGGGTCTTCCTCCGTACGACGGAATTCCTCTGGCAGGAGGGCCACACCGCCCATGCCACCGACGAGGAGGCCCGGGACTTCGCCGCGTACATCCACCGCGAGGTGTACGCCGACTTCATGGTCAATGTGCTGGGGCATCGACGTGGCCCTCGGGCGCAAGGCCCCGGCGGAGCGGTTCGCCGGGGCCGTCAACACGCTCACGCTCGAAGCGATGATGCGGGACGGCAAGGCCCTGCAGATGGGCACGAGCCACGAGCCCGGCACCAATTTCGCCAGGGCCTTCCACACCAGCTACCTCTCCAGAGAGGGCAGGCAGGAGCTGGTCCGGCAGACCTCGTGGGGCTCCTCGACCAGGATGGTCGGCGGACTGATCACGGCCCACGGCGACGACCACGGCCTCCGGGTACCGCCGCGGCTCGCCCCCGTCCAGGCGGTCGTCCCCTCGCCGTCAAGGAGGACGAGGCCGTGCTGGGCGCGGTCCGGTCCCTGGCGGAACGGCTGCGCGCGGCGGGGATCAGGGCCGAGGTCGACGACCGCACCGACACCCCGTTCGGCCGTCGTGCGGTCGACTGGGAGCTGAAGGGCGTGCCGCTGCGGATCGAGATCGGCCCGCGCGACCTGGCGGACGGCACCGCGATGCTGGCCAGGCGCGTTCCCGGCGGGAAGGAGCCGGTCCCGGCCGAGGCCCTGCCCGCGCTGCTCCCGGCGGTCCTGGAGGAGGGCCAGGCGGCGCTGCTGCGGGAGTCCCGGAGCCGGCGCGAGTCGGCCACCAGTGAGGTCGCGACCGTGGAGGAGGCGGTGGAGGCGGCGGTCGCGGGCGGCTGGGCCCGTATCGCCTGGTCGGCCCTCGGCCCGGCGGGGGGAGGGCCGGCTCGCGGAGCGCGGGGTGTCCGTACGGTGCCTGGTGGCCGAGGACGGGTCGGTGCCCGACTCGGACGACGCGCCCGGTACTGTCGCCCTGGTGGCACGCGCCTACTGACGCCCCACCCCGCAGCCCCGGGCGCCCGGCACCCCGGCGTGCGGTGGGCCGCCTACGCGCCCGGCGTACGCGTCGCTACGTACCACCTTGGTGCGAGCTGTGAGACTTCTCCGCAGTTCTGCGCACCCGCCCGCGTCGGGACGCATCAAGGGCAACTGACTGGTACGTGCAAATTATTTGGGATGGCCCGGAATCGGAACACCGGGGCACTCGTGCTCGTTGTCACGACGTGAGCACGACACCACCTGTACTTGCCGCAGAGCTGGCACAGGCGTGGGCCGACATTCAGCGGTACCACCCCGAGCTGCCGGATCTTGCCGCGCCCGAGTCCCTGATCGGAGAGTCCTCGTCCGCCTGTGGCGCGGAGCTCTCCTTCGAGCGACTGCTGCATGAGGCAGTCCACGGCATCGCCGCCGCGCGAGGCGTCCGCGACACGTCGCGCGCCGGCCGCTACCACAACCGCAGATTCCTCGCGATCGCCGAGGAGCTGGGCCTCGACCACGCCGAGGAGCCCCACCCCAGCAGCGGCTTCTCGCTCGTCACCCTCAACCCCGAGGCCAAGCGCCGGTACCGCCCGACGATCGAGCGGCTGCAGCGCGCCCTCAAGGCGCACACGGTCGCCACCGCCGCCGACACCAAGCGTTCCTTCCGCGGGCCGGCCGCCCGGCACGGCTCCTCCGGCGGAGGCGTCCGCGTCAAGGCCGTCTGCGACTGCGGACGCAATGTGCGGGTCGTCCCGTCGGTCCTGGCGCAGGCGCCGATCGTCTGCGGAGGCTGCGGAAAGCCCTTCCGGATCCCGGAAGCCGCGGTCGCGGTGGGGTGACCCGACGCGGTGTGGCACAATGGCTAGCTGTACTCGACAGTCGCACAGGACCCCTCTCTCCTCCGGCTGACGCGTCCATCGGGCACCCGAGTACCGCAACCCCACGTGGCATCTTTGTTGTGCCCAACCACGTCATAGACCAGGAGACACCACTTCCGTGGCAGTCAAGATCAAGCTGAAGCGTCTGGGCAAGATCCGTTCGCCTCACTACCGCATCGTCGTCGCCGACTCCCGTACCCGCCGTGACGGCCGGGCCATCGAGGAGATCGGCCTGTACCACCCGGTGCAGAACCCCTCGCGCATCGAGGTCAACTCGGAGCGTGCGCAGTACTGGCTGTCCGTCGGCGCCCAGCCGACCGAGCCGGTTCTCGCGATCCTGAAGCTCACCGGTGACTGGCAGGCCCACAAGGGCCTCCCGGCCCCCGCGCCGCTGCAGCAGCCGGAGCCCAAGGCCGACAAGCGCGCCCTGTTCGAGGCTCTGACCAAGGACGGCGGCGACGAGTCCAAGGGCGAGGCCATCACGCAGAAGGCGAAGAAGTCCGACAAGAAGGCGGACGAGGCTGCTGACGCGGCTGCGCCCGCCGAGTCGACCGAGGCCTGAGCATGCTCGAGGAGGCTCTCGAGCACCTCGTGAAGGGCATCGTCGACAACCCTGACGATGTGCAGGTCGCCTCGCGCAACCTGCGCCGTGGCCGCGTGCTGGAGGTCCGGGTCCACCCCGACGACCTCGGCAAGGTGATCGGCCGCAACGGCCGCACCGCGCGCGCGCTGCGCACCGTCGTGGGCGCCATCGGCGGCCGTGGCATCCGCGTCGACCTCGTCGATGTGGATCAGGTTCGCTGACAGAGTTGAACACCGGCACGGGCCGGGGAGGGCCATGAGCCCGCCCCGGCCCGTCGTCGTACGACAGGAGAGACACAAGGTGCAGTTGGTAGTCGCGCGGATCGGCCGTGCCCATGGCGTCAAGGGCGAGGTCACCGTCGAGGTCCGCACGGACGAGCCGGAGCTGCGGCTCGGGCCCGGGGCCGTGCTCGCCACCGAACCGGCCGCCGCCGGACCGCTGACGATCGAGACCGGCCGGGTGCACAGCGGACGGCTGCTGCTGCGCTTCGAGGGCATCCGCGACCGTACGGCTGCCGAGGCCCTGCGCAACACGCTCCTGATCGCCGAGGTCGACCCGGCGGAACTCCCCGAGGACCCCGAGGAGTTCTACGACCACCAGCTGATGGACCTCGACGTGGTCCTCGCCGACGGCACCGCGATCGGCCGGATCACCGAGATCACGCACCTGCCGTCCCAGGACCTCTTCATCGTCGAGCGGCCGGACGGCAGCGAGGTGATGATCCCGTTCGTCGAGGAGATCGTCTCCGAGATCGATCTGGGGGAGCAGCGCGCGGTGATCACTCCGCCGCCCGGCCTGATCGACGCGAGCCAGGCCGTGATCGCCTCCGCGCGGGACGAAGAGGGCGACGACGAGGCTTCCGCGGCCGGGAAGGACGTCTGATGCGCCTCGACGTCGTCACGATCTTCCCCGAGTACCTGGAGCCGCTGAACGTCTCCCTCGTCGGCAAGGCCCGTGCGCGCGGCCGCCTCGACGTCCATGTGCACGACCTGCGCGACTGGACCTACGACCGCCACAACACCGTCGACGACACCCCGTACGGCGGCGGCCCCGGCATGGTCATGAAGACCGAGCCGTGGGGCGAGGCGCTGGACGACGCCCTGGCCGGCGGATACGAGGCCGGGGCGCACTCCCCGGTGCTCGTGGTGCCCACGCCGAGCGGCCGCCCGTTCACCCAGGAGCTCGCCGTCGAGCTCTCCGAGCGGCCGTGGCTGATCTTCACCCCGGCCCGATACGAGGGCATCGACCGGCGGGTGATGGACGAGTACGCCACCCGGATGCCGGTGATCGAGGTGTCCATCGGCGACTATGTGCTGGCCGGTGGGGAAGCCGCGGTGCTGGTGATCACGGAGGCGGTCGCCCGGCTGCTGCCCGGGGTGCTCGGCAACGCCGAATCGCACCGGGACGACTCCTTCGCCCCCGGCGCGATGGCCAATCTGCTGGAAGGGCCCGTCTACACCAAGCCGCCCGAGTGGCGTGGCCGGGAGATCCCGGAGGTGCTGCTCAGTGGTCACCACGGGCGGATCGCCCGGTGGCGCCGGGACGAGGCATTCCGTCGTACCGCCCTCAACCGGCCCGATCTGATCGAACGCTGCGACGCCGCGGAGTTCGACAAGAAGGACCGTGAAATGCTCTCCATCCTCGGCTGGGCGCCCGAGCCCGGTGGCCGATTTTGGCGCAGGCCCGAGGCCGTGGAAGAATAGGCCGCTGCTGTACGTCCGGCGTACGCCCCTGCCACAGGGGGAACGACGTCCGCCCGACGCGATCAGCATCCCCATTTCTCACTATCTCCCGTCGATGACCTGTGGCATCGGCGAAGAAAGCAGACAACATGGCTTCCCTGCTCGATGGCGTCAACGCCGCGTCGCTGCGTACCGACATCCCGTCGTTCCGCCCCGGTGACACCGTCAACGTCCACGTCCGAGTGATCGAGGGCAACCGCTCCCGTATCCAGCAGTTCAAGGGCGTAGTCATCCGTCGCCAGGGTTCGGGCGTCAGCGAGACCTTCACCGTCCGCAAGGTCTCCTTCAGCGTCGGCGTCGAGCGCACCTTCCCGGTGCACAGCCCGATCTTCGAGAAGATCGAGCTCGTCACCCGCGGTGACGTCCGTCGCGCCAAGCTGTACTACCTCCGTGAGCTGCGCGGCAAGGCCGCGAAGATCAAGGAGAAGCGCGACAACTGAGCTGACTCCCTGGTCCACAGGACAGCCGGATAGGCTCTGGCCCCGATGGACACGGAAGCAAAGCCCTCGGAGCGCGACCGCTCCTCCGCCCCCGCAACGGCATCGGAGGAGGGGTCGCGCTCCTCGCGTATCCCGGACCGGCCGGCCGCCCCGATGACCTGGCGCCGGACCGCGGCGCTCAGCGCCGTCTGCGCGGTCTTCGTACTGCTCCTGAGCAACTACGTGGTGCAGCCCTTCCTGATCCCCAGCGGGTCGATGGAGCCCACCTTGCGGGTCGGGGACCGGGTGCTGGTGAACAAACTGGCCTACCGTTCCGACTCCGTGCCGCAACGCGGCGACGTGGTGGTCTTCGACGGCACCGGATCCTTTGTCCAGGAGCCCCCGCAGCAGAACCCCGTCACTGGTCTGATGCACTCGGTGGCCGCGTCCCTGGGACTCGTGGAGCCCGTCGAGACCGACTACGTGAAGCGGGTGGTGGGCGTGGGCGGTGACCGGGTGGTCTGCTGCGACAAGCAGGGCCGGATCGAGGTGAACGGCCGACCGGTCGTCGAGGACTATCTGTATCCGGGCGATGCGCCCTCCGAGGTACGGTTCGACATCGTCGTCCCCGACGGCACGCTGTGGATGATGGGCGACCACCGGAGCAACTCCCGCGACTCGCGTGACCACCTCGGAGAGCCGGGGGGTGGCATGGTTCCCGTCGACATGGTGATCGGCAGGGTGGACTGGATCGGCTGGCCGCCCAGCCGGGTGGGCTCGCTGCCGGACAGCGCCGCCTTCTCCGCCGCACGGGCGCCGGGCGGGGGTCATGGGTAATCGCGGCCGCGGGCGGCGCGGGTCGTCCGGCCCCGGAATACCGTCGTCCGGTACTGGGACGCCCCCGGCCGGCACCGGTCCGACGGCCGCGCGTTCGCTGCCCACCCGGGCGGAGCGGCGGAAGCTGGCCCGCAAGGTCGTGCGACGGCGGCGCGGGGCCGCCCTGCGGGAGATCCCGCTGCTCGTCCTCGTGGCGCTGCTGATCGCGCTCGTACTCAAGACCTTCCTGGTGCAGGCCTTCGTGATCCCTTCGGGGTCGATGGAGCAGACCATCCGGATCGGTGACCGGGTACTCGTGGACAAACTGACGCCCTGGTTCGGGTCCAAACCCCAGCGTGGCGATGTCGTCGTCTTCAAGGATCCGGGGCGCTGGCTGAACCAGGAGAAGGTCGGCAACAAGGAGTCGCCCGTCGTCGTCAAGCAGGCGAAGGAGGTGCTGACCTTCATCGGGCTGCTGCCCTCCGACGACGAACAGGATCTGATCAAGCGGGTGATCGCGGTCGGCGGCGACACGGTGAAGTGCTGCGGCAAGGACGGCCGGATCAGCGTCAACGGCGTACCGCTCGACGAGCCCTATCTGTACCCGGGGAACCCTCCCTCCCTGATCAAATTCGAGGTAAGGGTTCCGGAGGGACGGATCTTCGTGATGGGTGACCACCGGTCCGACTCCGCCGATTCCCGCTACCACCTGGACGAGCCGTACCACGGCACGGTCTCCGAGGACGAGGTCGTGGGACGGGCCGTCGTGATCGCCTGGCCCCTCGGTCACTGGCGAAGGCTGGAGGAGCCGGCGATCTTCGGCTCGATTCCGGACGCGCGCGCCGGGACAGCTGTTGCGCCGGGCCTGTCGCATAGTGTGTCGTCCCCGGAACCGAACGGAATGATCCCTCTCCCGACCCCTGCGGAACTTCCGCTCGTTATGGGAATGGTGGGCCTGCACCGGCCAAGGCGCAGGCGGTGGCACGGAATAAGGAGTGGATGTGGGGGATTTGGCCGTCGGCGCGCGATCCGGACACGAAGAACCCGAGGACCGGCCGGATCATTCGGGCAATGCCGGGTCTGCCGGGGCGACGGGCCGGGCGGAGAGTGACGGCGACACCCCGGACGGCGGTGGCAGGCCGGCGAAGCCACGCTCCTTCTGGAAGGAGTTGCCGCTGCTCATCGTCATCGCACTGGTTCTCGCGCTGCTGATCAAGACGTTCCTGGTGCAGGCGTTCTCGATCCCGTCGGACTCGATGCAGAACACGCTCCAGCGGGGCGACCGGGTGCTGGTGGACAAGCTGACCCCCTGGTTCGGCTCGGAGCCCGAGCGCGGCGAGGTCGTGGTCTTCCACGACCCGGGCGGCTGGCTGGACGAGACCCCGGAGGTCCATCCGAATGTGCTCCAGAAGTTCCTCAGCTTCATCGGGCTGATGCCGTCCGTCGAGGAGAAGGACCTGATCAAGCGGGTCATCGCCATCGGCGGCGACACGGTGGAGTGCAAGGAGAACGGCCCGGTCGTGGTCAACGGCAGGGCCTTGGACGAGCAGTCGTTCATCTTCCCGGGCAACACCCCCTGCAACGACGCGCCCTTCGGCCCGATCAAGGTGCCCGAGGGCCGGATCTGGGTGATGGGCGACCACCGCCAGGACTCCCGCGACTCCCGCTACCACCAGGAGCTTCCGGGCGGAGGAACGGTCTCCAACGAGGAGGTGGTCGGCCGGGCCATCGTGGTGGCGTGGCCGATCAGCCGCTGGGCGACCCTGCCCATCCCGAAGACCTTCGACCAGCCGGGTCTGAACGCGGCGATGGCCGTGGCGCCCGGTGCGATCGGCATCGCAGGAGCCGTGCCGATCGTGCTCTGGCGGCGCAGGCGGGCCGGCCTGGATTCCGGTCGGCAGCAGTGACCGATGGCCTGTCCTGATCCCTTGAATCGTGCCGATCGGCAGGGTGCATGATGTCGTTGCGATCAAAGCATCGGCAAGATCGAGTAAATGCGCGGATGCCCGCCCGGTGTTCTTCATAGGATCTTGACGGCCGATCAGTACAGCTGCGCAGAGTGTGAAGATTTCCGTCCGAGCGGTCCCCGGCCACCACCCGTCCACGGTGGGACCGGCGGGTTCGGCCCCAGCGGGACGGTATGGAAGAACCGCCCTCCGGTTGCTCGGCGAGCACGCTGAGCAACCGGAGGGCGGTCGTCGGTGGTGGGAAGCTGGGGATGCCCGGCGGCATGCGGCCGGCAAAGCGGTCGGGGGCGCAGGAGCGCTGCGGAACTCCCGCTCGTTGTTCGGGGCGATGGGCCTTTGAACGGACAGGGCCCTGGAGCAGGCGTGGGCGCAGAATGAGGACTGGATGTGAGTGACGTGGCTGCCGGTGCACGACCTGGACACGAAGAGCCCGCGAAGGGGCCCGACCGGTCCGCTGAGCCTGTCTCCGGTCCGCCGGTGGAGACACCGGGCCCGGACGGAGACAGGGACGAGGACGGCGCGAAGGCCAGGAAGCAGCGTCCCTTCTGGAAGGAGTTGCCGCTGCTGATCGTTGTCGCACTGGTTCTCGCGCTGCTGATCAAGACGTTCCTGGTGCAGGCGTTCTCGATCCCGTCGGACTCGATGCAGAACACGCTCCAGCGGGGCGACCGGGTGCTGGTGGACAAGCTGACGCCCTGGTTCGGCTCGGAGCCCGAGCGCGGCGAGGTGGTCGTGTTCCACGACCCGGACAACTGGCTGGCGGGGGAGCCGACCCCCGAGTCGAACGTGGTGCAGGACTTCCTGAGCTTCATCGGCCTGATGCCGTCCGTCGAGGAGAAGGACCTGATCAAGCGGGTGATCGCGGTCGGCGGCGACACCGTGCAGTGTGCGAAGGGCGGCCCGGTCGAGGTCAACGGGAAGGCGCTCGACGAGCCGTACATCTTCCCGGGCGACTCGGCGTGCGACGACAAGCCCTTCGGGCCTCTCAAGGTGCCCGAGGGCAAGATCTGGGTGATGGGCGACCACCGGCAGAACTCCTTGGACTCGCGCTATCACATGGACGAGGCGACCAAGGGCTTCGTGCCCGTCGACGACGTCGTGGGGCGGGCCGTGGTCGTGGCATGGCCGATCAACCGCTGGGCGACGCTGCCGGTCCCGGACACCTTCGACCAGCCCGGGGTCGGCGCTGTGGCGGCCCTGGCCCCGGGGGCACTCGGTGTCGCGGGCGCGCTGCCCCTCGTACTGTGGCGCCGCAGGAGGCTGACCGGCGGGCGTACCGCCGGGTAGGGTGCCGACTCGGATCAGCGATTGTCGATCTCCGAGGTGGGGGGAGGCTGTGATGAGCGGAAAAGGACGTACGGGTGACGGCCACGGCCGGCTCGGCAGCATGCTGTCGGGTCTGGCCGTGGCCGTCGGCTGTGTGCTCTTCCTCGGCGGGTTCGTCTGGGGGGCGGTGGTGTACAAGCCGTACACGGTGCCGACCCGGTCGATGACCCCGACGGTGCACGCCGGTGACCGGATACTCGCGCAGCGGATCGACGGCAGCGAGGTGCGCCGCGGTGACGTGGTCGTCTTCACCGATCCCGGGTGGGACGCCAATCTGCCGATGGTGAAGAGGGTCGTCGGGATCGGCGGCGACAAGATCGCCTGCTGCGGGAAGGGCGGCCGGCTCACGGTCAACGGCAAGCCCATTGATGAACCGTATCTGCACGCGAAGGGTCCGGCCTCGGCCGAGAACTTCACGGCGGAGGTGCCCAAGGGGAAGCTCTTCCTGCTGGGTGACGAACGCACCGCCTCACTGGACTCCCGGGTTCACCTGGACGACGCGGGACAGGGCTCCGTCCCCCGCGACGCGGTTCAGGCCCGGGTGGATGCCGTAGCCTGGCCGATGAACGGCATGGTCGAGCGTCCGCAGGTCTTCGCCTCCCTCCCCGGCGGGGTGTCGTCGCCCGGACCGCTGCGGCTTCAGCTCGGCGCCGTGCTCGTGGGCGTGGTGCTCATCCTGGGCGGCGCGGCATACGGCCCGATCGCGGCACGGTCCGCCCGGACGAGGCGCGGAAAGGTGCCCTCCGGTGCACGTTGAGAAGCGGAGGGTCGCCCGTGTGGTGCTCCTGGACCCCGACGACCGGATCCTCCTGATCCACGGATTCGAGCCCGGGGACCCGCAGAGCACCTGGTGGTTCACGCCCGGCGGCGGTCTGGAGGGCGACGAGACCCGGGAGGAGGCCGCGCTGCGCGAGCTGACCGAGGAGACCGGCATCACCGATGTCGAGCTGGGGCCGCTGCTCTGGCAGCGGATGTGCTCGTTCCCGTTCGACGGGCGCCGCTGGGACCAGGACGAGTGGTATTTCCTGGCACGTACGACGCAGACCGTCACCGACACCAGTGGGCTGACCGGGCTGGAGCAGCGCAGTGTCGCGGGTCTGAGGTGGTGGACCTCCGCCGAACTGTCGGCGGCGCGTGAGACGGTGTACCCGACCAGGCTCGCCGAGTTGCTGCGCACGCTGCTCGACGAGGGTCCTCCGCGTACGCCACTGGTTCTGGACCCCGAAATCGCCTAAGCGCCCGGGGGACCCGGGGCCTGGCGCACAATGGGGGGACGCACGGCTGAAGGGGAACATGCCAATGAGCGCCGAGGACCTCGAAAAGTACGAGACCGAGATGGAGCTGAAGCTCTACCGGGAGTACCGAGATGTCGTCGGTCTGTTCAAATATGTGATCGAGACCGAACGGCGCTTCTACCTCACCAACGACTACGAGATGCAGGTGCACTCGGTCCAGGGCGAGGTGTTTTTCGAAGTGTCGATGGCGGACGCCTGGGTCTGGGACATGTACCGGCCCGCGCGGTTCGTCAAGCAGGTACGTGTGTTGACGTTCAAGGACGTCAACATCGAGGAGCTCAACAAGAGCGATCTCGAACTTCCCGGTGGCTGAGCCCACTTCGGGAGGGGAGTGATTCCCCCTTCCGAGTGGCCGGGTTATCCACAATTCCGGAGTTGTCCACCAAGATCCACAAGCCGGGACCGGACGCGTCAGAGTCGGTCCCGGAGGTGGTGCCGAAATGAACGCACGGGGGGCACTCGGGCGGTACGGCGAGGATCTGGCGGTGCGGCTGCTGGCCGATTCCGGCATGTCCGTACTGAAGCGGAACTGGCGCTGTCGTGCCGGTGAGATCGACATCGTCGCGATGGACGGCGACGCACTTGTGGTCTGCGAGGTGAAGACCCGCAGGGCGGGTGCGTTCGAGCACCCGATGGCGGCCGTCACGCCGGTCAAGGCGGAGCGGCTGCGGAGGCTGGCCGGCATCTGGCTGGACCGGCACGGCGGCCCGCCGCCCGGCGGGGTCCGGATCGACCTGGTCGCAGTGGTGCTGCCCAGGCGCGGGGCACCCGTCGCCGAGCATGCGCGGGGGGTGGCCTGATGGGGTTCGCACGCGCGTGCTCGGTGGCGCTCGTGGGTGTCGAGGGCGTGGTGGTGGAGGTCCAGGCGGACCTGGAGGCGGGGGTCGCCGCGTTCACCCTGGTGGGGTTGCCGGACAAGAGCCTGGTCGAGAGCCGGGACCGGGTCAGGGCCGCGGTGGTGAACTCGGGGGCCGAGTGGCCGCAGAAGAAGCTCACGGTGGGCCTGTCACCGGCCTCCGTGCCGAAGGGCGGCTCGGGGTTCGACCTGGCTGTCGCCTGTGCGGTGCTGGGGGCGGCCGAGCGGATCGATCCGGCGTCCATCACCGATGTGGTGATGATCGGTGAGCTCGGGCTCGACGGCAGGGTGCGGCCGGTGCGCGGCGTGCTGCCGGCCGTACTCGCGGCCGCGGAGGCCGGATACCGGCAGGTCGTCGTGCCCGAGCAGACCGCGGGGGAGGCGGCGCTGGTCCCTGGCGTCTCCGTCCTCGGGGTACGGAGCCTGCGGCAGCTGATCGCCGTGCTCTGCGAGGAGCCGGTGCCCGACGAGCGGGAGGCACACGGCGAGGGGCGCCCCGACACCATGCTGGCCGGGCTGATGGTGCCCGGAGCGGGCATCGGCACCGGGCTTGCCCGCGGGGCCGGGCAGGGAGAGGGCAATCCCCCCGATCTGGCGGACGTGGCGGGGCAGGTGAGGCCCCGCAAGGCTCTGGAGGTCGCCGCAGCCGGCGGCCACCATCTGCTGCTCTCGGGACCGCCGGGCGCCGGCAAGACCATGCTGGCCGAACGGTTGCCGGCGATCCTGCCCACGCTGACCAGGAAGGAGTCCCTGGAGGTGACCGCGGTGCACTCGGTGGCGGGCATCCTGCCGCCAGGGGAGCCGCTGGTCGCCCGGCCGCCCTACTGCGCGCCCCACCACTCGGCGACGATGCAGTCGCTGGTCGGCGGGGGCAACGGGCTGCCGCGGCCCGGCGCGGTCTCGCTGGCCCACCGGGGGATTCTCTTTCTGGACGAGGCGCCCGAATTCTCGATGCGGGCACTGGATGCGCTGCGCCAGCCGCTGGAATCGGGTCACGTGGTGGTGGCACGCAGCGCCGGGGTGGTGCGGCTGCCCGCCACATTCCTGATGGTGCTGGCGGCCAACCCCTGCCCGTGCGGCCGGCACAGCCTCAGCGGCGCCGGCTGCGAGTGCTCGCCGTCGGCGGTCAGGCGCTACCAGGCGCGACTCTCCGGGCCACTGCTCGACCGGGTGGATCTGAGGGTGCTCGTCGACCCGGTCAGGCGCGAGGACCTGATGGGACAGGGCGGCAGGGGTGAGTCGACCGCCTCCGTCGCGGCCCGGGTCCGGGAGGCCAGGGCACGGGCCGCGGACCGGCTGGCGGGCACCGCGTGGTCCTCCAACAGCGAGGTGCCCGGCCATGAGCTGCGGACCCGACTGGTCGCCGCGCCGGGCGCGCTCATGGAAGCCGAACGGGACATGGAACGGGGCCTGCTCACCGCACGGGGCCTGGACCGGGTGCTCAGGGTGGCATGGACGGTCGCCGATCTGCGCGGCGCCGACCGTCCGGACGCCTCCGACGTCGCGGTGGCACTTGAGCTGCGGACCGGGGTCTCGCGGGGCGCCCTGACGAGCACGGGGGCGTCATGACGGTGAGCGGTCAGGAGCGACTGGCGCGAGCAGCCCTGACCCGCATCATCGAGCCGGGGGACGAGCGCGGTGGCCGCTGGCTGCGCGAGTGCGGTGCCGTCGAGCTGATACGGCGGATCACCACTCCGGACGGCCCCGCGGAGCAGCTGAGCGGAATGACCCCGAAACGGCTCGCCGGGTACCGGCTGCGGGCGGAAGGCATCGACCCCGAGCAGGACCTCTCGGCGGTGGACGCGCTCGGCGGGCGGTTCATCTGTCCCGGGGACCGCGAATGGCCCAGCCAACTCGACGACCTCGCGGACGCCAGGCCGACCGGCCTGTGGGTGCGGGGGCCTCGCGATCTGCGGCTGTGGGCGCTGCGCTCGGTCGCCGTGGTCGGCGCCCGAGCCTGCACATCCTACGGATCGCACATGGCAGCCGGCCTCGGCGCGGGACTCGCGGAGCTGGGGTGGGTGGTCGTCTCGGGAGCCGCTTTCGGGGTCGACGGAGCGGCGCACCGGGGCGCGCTCGCCGTCGGCGGGGCGACGGCGGCGGTACTGGCCTGCGGGGTGGACGTCCCCTACCCCCGGGGACACGCCGAGCTGATCGGGCGGATCGCAGAACAGGGGCTCGTCATCGGCGAGTTGCCGCCGTCCGATCATCCCACCCGCAGCAGATTCATCCTCAGGAACCGGGTCATCGCCGCGTTGACGCGCGGAACGGTCGTGGTCGAGGCCGAATACCGCAGCGGTTCACTGGTCACCGCGCGCTGCGCACAGCGGCTCGGCCGCTTCACCATGGGCGTGCCGGGCCCCGCCACCAGTGGGCTGTCGGCAGGGGTCCATGAACTCCTGCGCGGAGAGGGCGTCCTGGTGACCGATGCGTCGGAAGTCGTCGAACTGGTGGGAGACATCGGCGAACTCGCCCCGGTCAGACGAGGCCCCGTGCACCCCCGGGACCTGTTGGACGCGGTGTCCGCCAGAGTCCTCGACGCACTGCCGTACCGGGGCTCCGCCAGCGGGCGGGAGGTGGCCCGCACCGCCGGAACCAGCGCCGACGAGGCGCTCGGCAGGCTGTACGAACTGCACTCACTGGGGTTCGTCGAACGGGATGGCGATGGATGGCAGTTGACGCCGCGGCCGACTTGCAATGGCGACGCGCGGCGAGGCGGTACTTGACCTGGAGCATTCGGGTGAAAAGGTGATGCAGATGACCTCGGCGGATCCTTCAGCGACGCCTCCGGGGCCGGCGCACGTGGCGACGGCCCCGGACCTCAGTCATGTCGGATCGGCCGGAATCGCACGGCGCCGATCCCTTATCCTGCGCGGACCGCGACGTCACAGTCACGCTACGCTCACAAGGATTCCGGCTCAGACATACGTCCCAGCACATCACAGCAGAACGGCTCAAGGCACCACATGCCCCAGCACACCTCCGGGTCTGACCGCGCGGCAGTACCACCGGCTGCGCGTGGCACTGTGCGCCCCCCTGCACCCTCCTCGCTCGACGAGTTGTGGCGTTCGTACAAGTCCACGGGCGACGAGCGGCTGCGGGAGCAGCTGATCCTGCACTACTCACCGCTGGTGAAGTACGTCGCGGGCCGGGTGAGCGTGGGTCTGCCTTCCAACGTCGAGCAGGCGGACTTTGTCTCCTCAGGGGTCTTCGGACTGATCGACGCGATCGAGAAGTTCGACATCGAGCGCGCGATCAAGTTCGAGACGTACGCGATCACCCGTATCCGCGGCGCGATGATCGACGAACTGCGGGCGCTGGACTGGATCCCGCGCTCGGTGCGCCAGAAGGCGCGGGCCGTGGAACGCGCCTATGCCACGCTGGAGGCGCAGTTGCGACGTACCCCTTCCGAGGCGGAGGTCGCCGCGGAGATGGGTATCGCGCTGGAGGAACTGCACGCGGTTTTCAGCCAGTTGTCGCTGGCGAACGTGGTCGCGCTGGAGGAGCTGCTGCATGTCGGCGGCGAGGGCGGCGACCGGCTCAGTCTGATGGACACCCTGGAGGACACCGCCGCCGACGATCCGGTGGAGGTCGCCGAGGACCGCGAACTCAGACGGTTGCTCGCCCGGGCCATCAACACGCTCCCGGAGCGTGAGAAGACGGTCGTGACGCTCTACTACTACGAGGGCCTCACCCTCGCCGAGATCGGCAATGTGCTCGGCGTCACCGAGAGCCGGGTCAGTCAGATCCACACCAAATCGGTGCTCCAGTTGCGCGCGAAACTGGCCGACGCCGGACGCTGAGCCCCGCTCGCGACCGCTGCCGGTCATGGCCGCTTCGGCCACGGACCAGGGCCGTACCCGCCCTCTCGGACACCGGTCGCCGTAGAGTGGACACGTGCCCAGGATTCGAGCGGCCTCGGTGGCCGAGCACCGGACCATGCAGCGCGGCGCCCTCCTGGACGCCGCACGCTCCCTGCTGTCCGAGGGCGGTACGGAGGCGTTGACCTTCCCCGCGCTCGCCGAACGCACGGGCCTCGCCCGGTCCTCCGTGTACGAGTACTTCCGCTCCCGCGCGGCCGTGGTCGAAGAGCTCTGCGCCGTCGACTTCCCCATCTGGGCGGCCGAGGTCGAGAACGCGATGGAGCAGGCCACCACGCCCGAGGGCAAGATCGAGGCCTATGTGCGCCGGCAGCTCGACCTCGTCGGGGACCGACGTCACCGGGCGGTCGTCGCCATCTCGGCGAGCGAGCTCGACGCCGGGGCGCGCGAGAAGATCAGGGCCGCGCACGGCGGGCTGATCGCCATGATCGTCGAGGCGCTCGGCGACCTCGGCCACGACCAGCCGAGGCTGGCGGCGATGCTGCTCCAGGGTTCGGTGGACGCCGCGGTGCGACGTATCGAACTGGCGGTGGCCGAGGAGCCGTCGGTCATCGCGGACACCGCCGTCACCATGATTCTCCGAGGTGTGCAGGGTGCACCGGACTGACGCGGCCGTCGCGTCGCGGCGACCGTGAGCAGAACGCCGGGGGCGGCGAGCCCGTCCCCGGTCCCCGTCGCCGATTGAGCGGACTCGGGCTCGGGCACACCGAACACCGGAAGCAGGCGGGACGGACCTCTGCGCAGCAGCGACGGCGGCAGCAGCGACAGCGGATCCAGATAGGTGTCACCGCGCCGCAGCCCCCAATGCAGACAGCCTGACGCGCAGTGGAAAGCCCCCGCCTCCACGACCGCCACCACCTGCCCCGCCACCACCTTCTCGCCCTTCGCGACGAGTGTGCGCACCGGTTCGTACGTGGTCCGCAGCGGCGGATCGCCGCTGTCGGCCACCTCGGTCGCCAGCACTCCGCGCCCCGCCACACGCCCTGCGAACGAGACCTGCCCCGAGGCGGCGGCGAGCACCACCGCACCCGGCTGTGCGGCGAGGTCGACGCCGCGGTGCCCTCGCCCGTAGGGGCCGGCCGGGGGCACCCATCCCCGTACGACCGAGGGCCGCCCCGCCAACGGCCAGGCCCGGTCGCCGACCGGCGCCGGTGCGGGGGCCGGTGCGGGAACGGGGTCGGGGGCCGGTGCCCGTGCGGTGGCGGCCGACGGGCCGCACACCACTGCCAGCAGGGCCACCACCGCCACCACGAGCATCTCCCGCAGGCGACGGGAAGCGGGCCCCGAGGCAGTGGCCGGACCGGTCGGATCAGGTGTGTTCGGATCAGTTGTGCTCGGATCGGTTGCGCGTCGCATGGCAGAACCGTCCCGCAGCCCCGTAATCCGCAGGGATCATGAACCGGATCTGTGGACAACCAGCCGGTTGTGGACAGCGCCGTCACCCGGCACCCGGGCCGTCCCGTACACTTCCTATGGCGATCCGGGTCACCGGGTCGACTTCGCACGCCCCGCCACCTCCCTCTCTGCGGACGGTGGCCGCGCTCCTCGGTCCCTCGTGGCACGGCGCGTCGGGGCGTCAGGCGCGACAGCAATCCTGCGGTCGCGACAACCGAGTACCTCAAGGAGTACGGCCATGGCCGTCGTCACGATGCGGGAGCTGCTGGAAAGCGGCGTCCACTTCGGTCACCAGACCCGTCGCTGGAACCCGAAGATGAAGCGCTTCATCTTCACCGAGCGCAACGGCATCTACATCATCGACCTGCTCCAGTCGCTGTCGTACATCGACCGCGCCTACGAGTTCGTCAAGGAGACCGTCGCCCACGGCGGCTCCATCATGTTCGTGGGTACGAAGAAGCAGGCCCAGGAGGCCATCGCCGAGCAGGCGACGCGCGTCGGCATGCCGTACGTCAACCAGCGTTGGCTCGGCGGCATGCTCACCAACTTCTCCACCGTCTACAAGCGCCTTCAGCGTCTGAAGGAGCTTGAGCTCATCGACTTCGAGGACGTGGCCGCCTCCGGCCTCACCAAGAAGGAGCTCCTGGTCCTCTCCCGCGAGAAGGCCAAGCTGGAGAAGACCCTCGGTGGTATCCGCGAGATGCAGAAGGTGCCGAGCGCCGTCTGGATCGTCGACACCAAGAAGGAGCACATCGCCGTCGGTGAGGCGCGCAAGCTCCACATCCCGGTCGTCGCGATCCTCGACACCAACTGCGACCCCGACGAGGTCGACTACAAGATTCCGGGCAACGACGACGCGATCCGCTCCGTCACCCTGCTCACCCGCGTGATCGCCGACGCCGTCGCCGAGGGTCTCATCGCCCGTTCCGGTGCCGCCACCGGTGACTCGAAGCCGGGCGAGAAGGCCGCCGGTGAGCCGCTCGCCGAGTGGGAGCGCGACCTGCTCGAGGGCGACAAGAAGGCCGACGCCGAGGTGCAGGCCTCCGCCGAGACCGAGAAGGTCGCGGACGCCGAGGCCGCTGCCGAGGCTCCGGCCGCGGACGCCGAGCAGGCCTGACACCCGTCACGGCTGAAGACGGCGGGGGCCGGTGCCACAAGCACCGCCCCCGCCGTTGCCCCGTAGATCTTTCAGACTTCGAGAGAGAAACACAGACTCATGGCGAACTACACCGCCGCTGACGTCAAGAAGCTCCGCGAGCTGACCGGCGCCGGCATGATGGACTGCAAGAAGGCGCTCGACGAGGCCGACGGCAACGTCGACAAGGCCGTCGAGGCACTCCGTATCAAGGGCCAGAAGGGCGTCGCCAAGCGCGAGGGCCGTTCTGCCGAGAACGGTGCCGTCGTCTCCCTCATCTCCGAGGACAAGACCTCCGGCGTTCTGCTCGAGCTGAAGTGCGAGACGGACTTCGTCGCCAAGGGCGAGAAGTTCCAGACCGTCGCCAACACGCTCGCCGCCCACGTCGCCGCGACCTCCCCGGCGGACCTGGCCGCGCTGCTCGCCTCCGAGATCGAGGCCGGCAAGACCGTCCAGGCGTACGTCGACGAGGCCAACGCCAACCTCGGCGAGAAGATCGTCCTGGACCGCTTCGCGCAGTTCACCGGCGGTTACGTGGCTGCGTACATGCACCGCACGATGCCCGACCTCCCGCCGCAGGTCGGTGTCCTGGTCGAGCTCGACAAGGAGAACGCCGAGGTCGCCAAGGACGTCGCGCAGCACATCGCCGCCTTCTCCCCGAAGTACCTCAACCGCGACGAGGTCCCGGCCGAGACGGTGGAGAACGAGCGTCGTGTCGCCGAGGCCACCTCTCGCGAGGAGGGCAAGCCCGAGGCCGCCCTTCCGAAGATCGTCGAGGGGCGCGTCAACGGCTTCTTCAAGGACGTCGTCGTCCTGGAGCAGGCCTTCGCCAAGGACAACAAGAAGTCCGTCCAGAAGGTCCTGGACGAGGCCGGTGTCACCCTGAAGCGCTTCTCGCGCATCAAGGTCGGCATCTGAGTCCGTCCGCGAACAACGGTGGACCCCGATAGGGTCTAGTGCAGTCGTCGGCCGCACTCACGCCGTACGACCGCAGATCTGACGAGGAGGCCATTGCCGCTGAGGGACACCAGACCCACCGGCAATGGCCTTCTTGGTATGTGCACGAGGAGAATCTCCATGAACAAGGGCGCGGACGCCGCAAAAGGTGACCACAAGCGCGACGACGGCAAGGTGGCCGGACGCTTCATGCTGAAGCTGTCCGGAGAGGCGTTCGCCGGTGGCGGGGGCCTCGGTGTCGACCCCGATGTCGTACACGCCATCGCCCGGGAAATCGCGGCGGTCGTCCGCGATGGCGCGGAAATCGCGGTCGTCATCGGTGGCGGCAACTTCTTCCGCGGCGCCGAACTCCAGCAGCGCGGCATGGACCGGGCCCGGTCCGACTACATGGGCATGCTCGGCACGGTCATGAACTGCCTGGCGCTCCAGGACTTCCTGGAGAAGGAAGGCATCGACTCCCGCGTCCAGACCGCCATCACCATGGGGCAGGTCGCGGAGCCGTACATCCCGCTGCGCGCCGTGCGCCACTTGGAGAAGGGCCGCGTCGTCATCTTCGGCGCCGGCATGGGGATGCCGTACTTCTCCACCGACACCACTGCCGCCCAGCGCGCCCTGGAGATCGACGCAGAGGCCCTTCTGATGGGCAAGAACGGGGTGGACGGGGTCTACGACTCCGACCCGAAGAGCAACCCCGACGCGGTGAAGTTCGACGCGCTCGAGTACAGCGAGGTTCTCGCCCGCGATCTCAAGGTCGCCGACGCCACCGCCATCACGCTCTGCCGCGACAACGACCTGCCGATCCTCGTCTTCGAGCTCACCGCCACCGGCAATATCGCCCGCGCGGTCAAGGGTGAGAAGATCGGCACGCTCGTGAGTGACCGGAGCACCCGGGTCTGAGGACCGGGGGACCTTCCCGGAGTACCACGGGAAGGTCCGGGCCCCCGGGGGAACCCCCGGTACCGGCCCCGAAGGATGGACAACGGCCTGCCGGTCGGACACCGTGCAGGTGAGGACGCGACGCAGGATCCGCCGGGCCCGGGCACGACGGGCCCACTCAAGACACGCAGGAGCACGTGGTGATCGAAGAAACCCTCCTCGAGGCCGAGGAGAAGATGGAGAAGGCCGTCGTCGTCGCGAAAGAGGACTTCGCAGCGATCCGCACCGGCCGTGCGCACCCCGCGATGTTCAACAAGATCGTCGCCGACTACTACGGCGCGCTGACCCCGATCAACCAGCTCGCCTCGTTCTCGGTGCCCGAGCCGCGCATGGCCGTCGTGACGCCGTTCGACAAGAGCGCGCTGCGCAACATCGAGCAGGCGATCCGCGACTCGGACCTCGGCGTCAACCCGAGCAACGACGGCAACATCATCCGGGTGACCTTCCCGGAGCTCACAGAGGAGCGCCGCCGCGACTACATCAAGGTCGCCAAGGGCAAGGCCGAGGACTCCAAGATCTCCATCCGCGCCGTGCGCCGCAAGGCCAAGGAGACCCTCGACAAGCTGGTCAAGGACAAGGAGTCGGGCGAGGACGAGGTGCGCCGCGCCGAGAAGGAGCTCGACGACACCACCGCGAAGTACGTCGCGCAGGTCGACGAGCTGCTCAAGCACAAGGAAGCCGAGCTGCTCGAAGTCTGATGAACGACTCTTCCTGGGGCGCCCCGCAGGGAGCCGGCCACTGGGGTGCGCCCGAGATGCGGGCTGCCCCGGCGGGTCCTGCTTACGATGTGCATGACGCCCAGCAGACTCGGCCCATGCCCATCGTGCCGGACGTTCCCGACGCAGGTAGAGACGCTGACGACCGTGATGACCGGGGCCAGGGGGCCGGACGCCTGAGCGGCGGCCCCCTGTTCCGTGACGAGAAGCCGCAGGAGCCCATGTCCACCGCGCCGCCGCCCCCGCAGAAGAAACGTGCGGGCCGTGACCTGCGAGCCGCTATAGGCGTCGGTGTGGGGCTCGGCGCCGTTATCGTCGCCTCGCTGTTCATCGTCAAGGCCGTCTTCGTCGGCGTGATCGCCGTTGCCGTCGTCGTGGGCCTGTGGGAGCTGACCTCCCGGCTCCAGGAGCGCAAGGGCATCAAGGCGCCGCTCGTCCCCCTGGCGGTGGGCGGCGCGGCGATGGTGGTCGCCGGCTACGCGCAGGGCGCCGAAGGCGCCTGGGTGGCGATGGCGCTGACCGCGCTGGCGGTGCTCGTCTGGCGGATGACCGAGCCGCCCGAGGGCTATCTCAAGGACGTCACGGCCGGTGTGTTCGCGGCCTTCTACGTACCGTTCCTCGCCACGTTCGTTGCCATGCTCCTGACCGCCGACGACGGGCCGCAGCGGGTGCTCACCTTTCTGCTGCTGACCGTGGTCAGCGACACGGGTGCGTACGCCGTCGGCTGGCGCTTCGGGAAGCACAAGCTCGCGCCGCGCATCAGCCCCGGAAAGACCCGGGAGGGCCTGTTCGGGGCCGTCGCCTTCGCGATGGTGGCCGGTGCGCTGTGCATGCAGTTCCTGATCGACGGCGGTTCCTGGTGGCAGGGGCTGCTGCTCGGGCTCGCGGTCGCGGTCAGCGCCACTCTCGGCGACCTCGGCGAGTCAATGATCAAGCGGGACCTCGGGATCAAGGACATGGGCACGCTGCTGCCGGGGCACGGCGGCATCATGGACCGGCTCGACTCGCTGCTGCCGACCGCCCCGGTGGTCTGGCTGCTGCTGGTGCTGTTTGTCGGCTCCGGCTGAGATCGCGCCGCTGACCTGGGATTTCACGAGTGAGGGCCCGCTGTCCACAGGACGGCGGGCCCTCACTGCTGCGTCTGCGACACTGGATGAACCATGCCTAAGCCCGGAGAACTCACTTTCGTCGCGCCCCGCGGAGCCAAGAAGCCGCCGCGGCACCTCGCCGACCTCACGCCCGCCGAGCGCAAGGAAGCCGTCGCCGCGATCGGCGAGAAGCCGTTCCGCGCCCAGCAGCTCTCGCAGCACTACTTCGCGCGGTACGCGCACGACCCGGCGGAGTGGACCAACATCCCGGCCGCGTCGCGGGACAAGCTCGCCGAGGCGATGTTCCCCGACCTGATGTCCGTGGTCCGCCACATCAGCTGCGACAACGACACCACCCGCAAGACGCTGTGGAAGCTGCACGACGGGACGCTCGTCGAGTCAGTCCTGATGCGCTACCCGGAGCGGGTGACGATGTGTATCTCCTCGCAGGCGGGATGCGGGATGAACTGCCCGTTCTGCGCGACGGGGCAGGCCGGTCTCGACCGCAATCTGTCGACCGCCGAGATCGTCCACCAGATCGTGGACGGGATGCGGGCGCTGCGCGACGGCGAAGTTCCCGGCGGCCCCGCGCGGCTCTCCAACATCGTCTTCATGGGCATGGGCGAGCCGCTCGCCAACTACAACCGGGTGGTCGGCGCCATCCGTCGGCTGACCGACCCCGAGCCGGACGGGCTGGGGATCTCGCAGCGCGGGATCACCGTCTCCACGGTGGGTCTGGTGCCCGCGATGCTCCGCTTCGCCGACGAGGGCTTCAAGTGCCGTCTCGCCGTCTCGCTGCACGCGCCGGACGACGAACTGCGCGACACCCTCGTTCCCGTGAACACGCGCTGGAAGGTGAGCGAGGTGCTGGACGCCGCGTGGGAGTACGCGGAGAAGTCCGGTCGCCGCGTCTCCATCGAGTACGCGCTGATCCGTGACATCAACGACCAGGCGTGGCGCGGTGACCGGCTCGGCCGGCTCCTCAAGGGCAAGCGAGTGCACGTCAACCTGATCCCGCTGAACCCCACGCCCGGTTCCAAGTGGACCGCCTCGCGGCCCGAGGACGAGAGGGCGTTCGTCGAGGCGATCGCGGCCCATGGGGTGCCGGTGACCGTGCGGGACACCCGTGGCCAGGAGATCGACGGAGCCTGCGGGCAGCTGGCGGCGGCCGAGCGCTGAGGCCGCTCATGGACGGGCCCGGGAGCCCGTGTAGCCTGGGCCCGAAATCAACTTCATATTCCGACAGGGGAGCGCCACAGCGCTGAGAGTGCGGCACCGAGGACAGGCTGGCCGCAGACCCTCTGAACCTCGCCCGGGTCATTCCGGGTAGGAAGTTCGGTCATCAACTCATGCTGTTGCGCCCTGCCCGCTTCGCCGCGGGCGGGGCCGCGTCTCTTCCTGGCCAAAACCCAGGAGGAATCCACAATGAGCACCACGCGCAGAACCCGGCAGCTCGCGGCATCGGCCGCCGCCGCCGCGCTCGGCGTCACCGCACTCGCCGGGTGCGGCAGTTCCGACGACCAGTCCTCCGGTTCCGGCGGTACCAAGGGCTCGGGCTCCAAGACCGTGACCCTCGTCAGCCACGACTCCTTCAACGCCTCCAAGGACGTACTGAAGGAGTTCACCGAGGAGACCGGCTACACGGTCAAGGTACTGAAGAGCGGCGACGCGGGTGTCGCGCTCAATCAGGAGATCCTGACCAAGGGCTCCCCGCGCGGCGACGTCTTCTTCGGCGTCGACAACACACTGCTCTCCCGCGCCCTCGACAGCGGGATCTTCACACCGTACGAGGCGAAGGGCATCGACCGGGTCGCGGCAGAAACCCGGCTCGACGCGGACGAGCACCGGGTCACCCCCGTCGACACCGGCGACATCTGCGTCAACTACGACAAGAAGTACTTCGCCGACAAGAAGCTCGCGCCGCCGCAGTCCTTCGACGACCTGGCGAAGCCCGCGTACAAGGACCTCCTCGTCACCGAGAACGCCGGGACCTCCTCGCCCGGCCTCGGCTTCCTCCTCGGCACCATCGCCACCTACGGCGAGAACGGGTACCAGGACTACTGGAAGAAGCTGGAGCGCAACGGCGTCAAGGTCGTCGACGGCTGGGAGCAGGCGTACAACGAGGAGTTCTCCGGCTCCGCGGGCGGCAAGAAGGCCAAGGCCGACCGGCCGCTCGTCGTCTCGTACGCCTCCAGCCCGCCCGTCGAGGTGCTGTACGCGAAGCCGCAGCCGGACGAGGCGCCGACCGGTGTCGCAACCGGGACCTGTTTCCGCCAGATCGAGTTCGCGGGCCTGCTGAAGGGTGCGAAGAACGAGGAGGGCGGCAAGGCCCTGCTGGACTTCCTGATCAGCAAGCAGTTCCAGGAGGACATGCCGCTCAACATGTTCGTGAAGCCAGTCGTCAAGGACGCAGAACTGCCCGAGCTCTTCACGAAGTTCGGCGCGACGGTGGACACGCCGGCGACCGTGGCCCCGGACCTCATCGCCAAGAACCGTGAGCAGTGGGTCCAGTCGTGGTCCTCGCTCGTAGTGAAGTAACGAAGACCCCGGTACGCGGACCGGCCGCGGGCGGGCAGGCGCCCCGCGGCCGGTCGGTCCGGCCGGCGCACGCGGAGGCCGCTCGTACGAGGAACCGGCGCGGGAGCGCGGTGCGGCTCGGCCTGATGGCCGTGCCCGTCGCGTTCTTCGCGCTGTTCTTCGCCTACCCGGTCGCCGCGATCGTCGGCCGCGGCCTGAAGGTGGACGGCGTCTGGCAGTTCGGCCGGATCGGTGAGGTGCTCACCCGGCCGGACATCCGCGAGGTCCTCTGGTTCACCAGCTGGCAGGCGCTCGCCTCGACCGTGCTGACCCTGCTGATCGCGCTGCCCGGCGCCTATGTCTTCGCCCGCTTCGACTTCCCCGGCAAGCAACTGCTGCGGGCGGTCGTCACAGTGCCGTTCGTCCTGCCGACCGTGGTCGTCGGGACGGCCTTCCTGGCGCTGCTGGGACGTGGCGGCTTGCTCGACGAACTCTGGGGCGTACGGCTCGACACCACCGTCTGGGCGATTCTGCTCGCCCATGTCTTCTTCAACTACGCGGTGGTCGTACGGACGGTCGGCGGGTTGTGGGCCCAGCTCGACCCCCGGCAGGAGGAGGCCGCCAGGGTGCTGGGCGCGGGACGGTTCGCCGCCTGGCGGCGGGTCGCCCTGCCGGCCCTCGCACCCGCGGTGGCCGCGGCCGCGCTGATGGTCTTCCTCTTCACCTTCACCTCCTTCGGGGTCGTGCAGATCCTCGGCGGTCCCGAGTTCTCCACACTGGAGGTGGAGATCTACCGGCAGACCGCGCAGTTGCTCGACCTGCCGACGGCCGCCGTGCTGACGCTGCTGCAGTTCGCCGCGGTCGGCGCGATCCTCGCCGTGCACGCGTGGACCGTACGGCGCCGGGAGACCGCGCTGAAGCTGGTCGACCCGGCGCAGACCGCCCGCAGGCCGCGCGGCGCCGGGCAGTGGGCGCTGCTCTGCGGGGTGCTGCTGACCGTACTGTTGCTGATCCTGCTGCCGCTCGGGGTGTTGGTCGAGCGCTCCTTGGACACCACCGGCGGGCACGGTTTCGACTTCTACCGTGCGCTGGCGTCCGTGGACGCGGGCGGCGGCACGTTCCTGGTCGCCCCGCTCGAAGCGATCTGGAACTCCTTGCAGTACGCGCTGGTCGCGACGGTCATCGCGCTCGTCGTCGGCGGGCTGGCCGCCGCGGCGCTGACTCGGCGCGCCGGCCGCCTCGTGCGCGGCTTCGACGCGCTGCTGATGCTGCCGCTCGGGGTGTCCGCGGTCACCGTCGGCTTCGGCTTCCTGATCACGCTGGACAAGCCCCCGCTGGATCTGCGGACTTCCTGGATCCTGGTGCCGCTCGCTCAGGCGCTGGTCGGTGTGCCCTTCGTCGTACGGACCATGCTGCCCGTGCTGCGCGCGGTGGACGGGCGGCTGAGGGAGGCGGCGGCGGTGCTCGGGGCGTCGCCGCTGCGGGCCTGGCGAGAGGTCGATCTGCCACTGGTGCGGCGGGCGTTGCTGGTCGCGGCCGGTTTCGCGTTCGCCGTCTCGCTCGGCGAGTTCGGCGCGACGGTGTTCATCGCGCGGCCCGACCATCCGACGCTGCCGGTCGCCGTGGCCCGGCTGCTGGGGCGGGCCGGGGAGCTCAACTACGGCCAGGCGATGGCTCTCAGCACCATCCTGATGGTGGTCTGTGCCGTCTCGCTGCTGCTGCTCGAACGTATCCGCACGGACCGGTCCGGGGAGTTCTAGAGATGCTGACACTGGAATCGGCCACGGTCCGCTTCGGCGAGCGGGCGGCGCTCGACGCGGTGGACCTGGAGGTCGCCGAGCACGAGATCGTGTGTGTGCTCGGGCCGAGCGGAAGCGGCAAGTCCACCCTGCTGCGGGTGGTCGCCGGACTGCACCCGCCGGACGGCGGCCGGGTGCTGCTGGACGGCGCCGACCAGGCCGGGGTGCCGGTGCACCGGCGCGGTCTCGGCCTGATGTTCCAGGACCACCAGCTCTTCCCGCACCGGGACGTCGGCGCCAATGTCGCGTTCGGGCTGCGGATGCGCAGGGTGTCGCGCCGTGACCAGGAGCGCAGGGTCGGCGAACTCCTCGACCTGGTGGGCCTGCCCGGCGCCGAACGGCGGGCCGTCGCCACACTGTCCGGCGGCGAGCAGCAGCGCGTCGCCCTCGCGCGGGCCCTCGCTCCGCGCCCCAAGCTGCTGATGCTGGACGAGCCGCTCGGCCAGCTCGACCGCGGTCTGCGTGAACGGCTCGTCGTCGAACTGCGCTCGCTCTTCGGGCAGTTGGGTACGACGGTGCTCGCCGTCACGCACGACCAGGGCGAGGCGTTCGCCCTGGCCGACAAGGTGGTGGTGATGCGCGACGGGCGGATCGCCCAGGCAGGCACCCCGATGGAGGTCTGGCAGCGGCCCGCCTCCGCCTTCGTCGCCCGGTTCCTCGGCTTCGACAACGTGGTCGGTGCGACGGTGACCGGTGCAGTCGCCGACACGGTGTGGGGCAGGGTGCCGGTGCCCGGGGGCTCGCCACAGGGGGAGTGCGATCTGCTGGTGCGTCCGGCCGGGGTCCGGGTCGGCGCCCCGGACGAGGGGCTGCGTTGTGTGGTCGGGACGCGTACGTTCCGGGGCAACCATGTCGCCGTACGGCTGATGCCGGAACGTGGTCCGGTCCTGGAGGCGGAGTGCGCGCTGCGGGACGCGCCCGAGCAGGGCGCGGCGGTCGGGGCGCGCTTCGACGCGGCGGAGACCGTCGTCCTGCCCGCCCGCTTCTGACCAGGGCGCGTTCACCGGACCGGACCAGCCGGGGGCCGGTCCCGGTCGCGGGATCCGGCCGCCGGCCGGACTATTGCCTGATGGCCCGGAGCGCGGCTCCGGCCGTCCCCGGGGTCCTCCGGCACGTCCTCGCGGGCAGCCCGGGGCCGCGCGGCAGATCCGGAACGACTCCGGGAAGGACAGGGACAATGACCGAGTCAGCACGCGAGGGCATCGACATCACCCGCATCCTCGACGCCCCGCGGGAACGGGTCTTCGAGGCCTGGACGACGCCCGAGCACTTCGCGGCCTGGTTCGGCGGTGACGCCGAGGTGCCGCTCGACCGGGTTTCGATGGACGTCAGGCCGGGCGGCGCCTGGAGCCTGGTCATGGTGGTGCCGGGCGCCGAGATGCCGTTCCACGGGGTCTACCGGGAGGTGGTGGCCCCCGAGCGGCTCGTGCTCACGATGAAGGACGCCTCCGCGCCCGCCGACATCGAGGGCGAGATCGTCACCGCCACCTTCACCGACCGCGGCGGCAGGACCACCGAGCTGGTCTTCCAGCAGCGCGGCGGCAACCTCACGCCCGAGCAGTACGCGGCGGCGGAGGACGGCTGGGAGGCCTTCTTCGACGCGCTGGTGGCCCGGCTCGCGTCCTCCTGAACCGGCCGCTGCACCGCCGCCGGTCCGGAGGCGCGCGTCCTCAGACCGTCAGCGGCAGTGCCGCCAGCTTCGCGATCAGCCAGGTCAGCGGGGCGAAGACGAGCAGCAGCGCGACGGCGCGCAGGGCCGTAGCGACCCGCAGTGCCGACTCCGGGGCGCCGAGCCGCAGCAACGCCTGCGAGGTCTGCGCGCGCGCCTGCCTGGCCTCCAGGGCCGAGGTCAGCAGCGTCGCCGTCGTGCAGCCGAGAACGAGCACCGCGCCCAGCGCCGTGAGCGGGCCGAAGGGGTGCGCGTCCGCCCCGTACAGCGCGTAGCCCGCGACGGCCGCGGTGAGCACCGCGCAGACCACGCCGAGCGGCCGGCCGATCCGGCGCGACTCGTCCATCAGCACCCGGCCGGCCAGCAGGCGTACGGCGCCGGGGCGCGCCGCCTGCAGCAGCCGCCCGCACAGATGGGCCAGGCCCGGCCCCGCCACGGCCAGCCCGACCGCCGCCAGCGTCCACCCCACCAGCACCCCGGCCGGGGTGGCGTCGAGCCCGCCGGGCAGCGGGAGCAGGCTGCGACCGTCGCCCCGGCTCATGTACGCCTCGACGGCGAGACCGACCGAGGTCAGCGCCACGCCCCACGGCAGCCCCGTCGGGGGCGCCGCCGGATCGGGTGCTTCCGGTTCCGTCAGTACCTCCGTGGAGCTGTCGTCCGGGGCCGCGGTCGAGACCGGCTCGGCGCGCAGCGCGAGCGCGCTCGCGCTCGCCGCGCCCACCGGGACCAGGGCCAGCAGCACGAGCACGGCGGCGAGCGGCAGCGGGGCTTCGGCGTCGAGCATTCCGGCCGCCGCGCCGTCGAACGGCAGCCCGGTCAGATCACCGCGCAGATGCAGGAAGAACAGCAGCGCCACCAGCGACCCGAGGGTGCAGGAGACGGCGGTGGAGACCGCGGCGAGCACGGCGAGCCGGACCGGCCCGAGGCCCACGGCGGACAGCCCGGAACGCGGCCGGGTGCTCGGGTCAGTACGGGCCACCGCGACCGCGAACTGCACGGTGGCGGCGAGCGGCACGAAGCACCACAACAGGCGCAGCAAGGCCCCGGTGGAGTGCGCCGGGTGCCCCGACGCGTAGCTCAGGACGCACAGCAGGAGGAAGCCGACTCCGGCGGAGGCGGCGGCGACCAGCAGCCGCCGCAGCAGGACCAGCGGATGGGAACCCCGGGCTAGACGGAGAGCGAGCACGCCGCGCGGCCCTCCGTATCGGATACGGAGGGCAGGGCGACGGTGGCGACGCGGCGGCCGTCCAGCAGCGGGACCGTGCGGTCGGCGAGGGCGGCGATCTCCGGGTCGTGGGTGGCGAGCACGATTGTGATGCCGTGCGAACGGGCCGCGCTGGTGAGGGTGCGCAGTACATGGGTCCGGTCGCTGCGGTGCAGGGTCGCGGTCGGCTCGTCGGCGAAGATCACCGCGGGGGCGGCGGCCAGGGCGCGGGCCACGGCGATCCGCTGGCGCTCTCCCTGGAGCAGGGTGTGCGGTCGCTGCCGGGCGCAGGCACCGATGTCGAGCCGCTCCAGCCACTCCAGGGCGGCCTTCTTCGCCTCCCGGCGCGGGGCGCCGCGCAGCAGCAGTGGAAGGGCCGTATTCTCCCAGGTGTTCAGCTCGGGCACCAGCTGGGGCTCGGGGGCGATCCAGCCGAACCGGTCGCGGCGCAGCCGTTCGCGCAGTCGGGGCCCCATGGTGTGGACGGGGACGCTGTTGAACCACACCTCGCCCTGTTCGGGCACCAGCTGACCGGACAGGCAGTGCAGCAGGGTCGTCTTGCCGCAGCCCCGGGGGCCGGTCACGGCGAGGATCTCGCCGTCACGGACACCCAGGGAGACGCCGCCGAGCGCGGGTGAGCCGTTGTGGGAATGGTGCAGGGAGCGCGCCCAGATCACGTCGTTGTCCGGCGGGGCCACCATGGCGTACACCTCGGTTCAGATCGTAATTCCCGTCCCCCGTACGGGGGAACGAAGAGAAGGCCGATCGGTCACTCGGCACCGTAAGGATTCGAACCGCGGTGTGCGCACAGCACACGGCCCGGGTGCGTCCCTTCCCACTCGAATGGGCGCATCCGGGCCGTGTGGACCGTATGAGGATGACGGCTGGAAGCCGGTCGATCAGTGGTCAAGCGATGGCGGGCCGGAAGGCCGTCCGACCGGCGGCCGATCCGTGGTCGGCCGGCCGGTCGTCGCACCGGTCAGAGCTTGGTCCATGCCTCCGTGAGGACGGTGCGCAGGATGCCCTCGATCTCGTCGAACGTCGACTGGTCGGAGACCAGCGGCGGCGCGAGCTGGACGACCGGGTCGCCGCGGTCGTCGGCCCGGCAGTACAGGCCGTTGTCGTACAGCGCCTTGGAGAGGAAGCCGTACAGTACGCGCTCGGTCTCCTCGTCGGTGAAGGTCTCCTTGGTGGCCTTGTCCTTCACCAGCTCGATGCCGTAGAAGAAGCCGTTGCCGCGGACGTCGCCGACGATCGGCAGGTCGAGCAGCTTCTGCAGCGTCGTGAAGAAGGCGTTCTCGTTGTCCAGGACGTGCTGGTTGAGGCCCTCGCGCTCGAAGATGTCGAGGTTGGCGAGGCCGACCGCGGCGGAGACCGGGTGGCCACCGAAGGTGTAGCCGTGCAGGAAGGTGTTGTCACCGTCGTAGAACGGCGCGGCGACGCGGTCCGAGACGATGCAGGCACCGATCGGGGAGTAGCCCGAGGTCATGCCCTTGGCGCAGGTGATCATGTCCGGCACGTAGCCGAACTTGTCGCAGGCGAACATCGTGCCGAGGCGGCCGAAGGCGCAGATGACCTCGTCGGAGACGAGCAGCACGTCGTACTTGTCGCAGATCTCGCGGACGCGCTGGAAGTATCCGGGCGGCGGCGGGAAGCAGCCACCGGCGTTCTGCACCGGCTCCAGGAAGACCGCGGCGACGGTCTCCGGGCCCTCGAAGAGGATCTCCTGCTCGATCTGGTCGGCGGCCCAGCGGCCGAAGGCCTCGGGGTCGTCGCCGTGGATCGGGGCGCGGTAGATGTTGGTGTTCGGCACCTTGTGCGTGCCGGGGACCAGCGGCTCGAAGGGCGCCTTCAGGGCCGGCAGGCCGGTGATGGACAGGGCGCCCTGCGGGGTGCCGTGGTAGGCGACCGCACGCGAGATGACCTTGTACTTGGTCGGCTTGCCCTGGAGCTTGAAGTACTGCTTGGCCAGCTTCCAGGCGGTCTCCACGGCCTCGCCGCCACCGGTGGTGAAGAAGACCTTGTTGAGGTCGCCCGGCGCGTAGTCGGCCAGACGCTCGGCAAGCTCGACGGCCTTCGGGTGGGCGTAGGACCACACCGGGAAGAAGCCCAGTTCCTGGCCCTGCTTGTAGGCCGCCTCGGCGAGCTCGTGACGGCCGTGACCGGCGTTGACCACGAACAGGCCGGAGAGGCCGTCCAGGTAACGCTTGCCCTGGTCGTCGAAGATGTAGGTGCCCTCGCCACGCACGATGGTGGGAACGGGCGCGTTCTCGTAGTCCGACATGCGGGTGAAGTGCATCCACAGGTGGTCGTACGCGGTTCGGCTGAGGTCCTTGCTCACGGCTATCGGGTTCCCCACATATAGGTCTGCTTCTTGAGCTTCAGGTACACAAAGCTCTCGGTGGAGCGCACACCGGGGAGGGCCCGGATGCGTTTGTTGATCGTTTCCAGCAGGTGGTCGTCGTCCTCGCAGACGATCTCCACCATCAGGTCGAAGGAGCCCGCGGTCATCACCACGTACTCGCACTCGGCCATGGCCGACAGCGCTTCCGCGACGGGATCGAGGTCGCCCTCGACATTGATGCCGACCATCGCCTGCCGCCGGAACCCCACGGTGAGGGGGTCGGTGACGGCGACGATCTGCATCACGCCCTGATCGAGCAGCTTCTGGACGCGCTGCCGCACGGCCGCCTCGGAGAGGCCGACGGCCTTGCCTATCGCGGCGTACGGACGGCGTCCGTCCTCCTGGAGCTGCTCGATGATTGCAAGGGAGACGGCATCGACCGCTGGGGACGATCCGCTCCCGGTCCTGGAGTCTGCGCTGCGACTGGCCACGCCTCCACTGTGCACCGGGACCCGTCGGTCTTGCAACCCCAGATCGATGAAATTCGTTGTCTGAAGGTCTTGATCTCACTGAATCCGAAGTTGGCGGCGGTTGGGCATGTCGAAAGCGATACCCGAGCGACTACCCTGGGCATTTCACACATTGGACGTGTCGACAGGAGGGGTGGTTGTGACCACCGAGGTGCGCCGTCTGCGCAACTACATCAACGGAGAGTTCCGGGACGCCGCTGACGGGCGGACCATCGATGTGATCAACCCGGTGACGGAAGAGGTCTACGCGACCTCGCCGCTCTCCGGGCAGGCCGATGTCGATGCCGCGATGGAAGCCGCCGCGGCCGCTTTCCCCGCCTGGCGCGACGCCACGCCCGCCGAGCGCCAGAAGGCCCTGCTGAAGGTCGCCGACGCCTTCGAGGAGCGCGCCGAGGACCTCGTCGCCGCCGAGTCGGAGAACACCGGCAAGCCGTTCGAACTCGTCCGCACCGAAGAGGTCCCCCCGATGGTGGACCAGATCCGCTTCTTCGCGGGTGCCGCGCGGCTGCTCGAAGGCCGCTCGGCCGGCGAGTACATGGAGGGCCTGACCTCCATCATCCGGCGTGAGCCGGTCGGGGTCTGCGCACAGGTCGCGCCGTGGAACTACCCGATGATGATGGCCGTCTGGAAGTTCGCCCCGGCGCTCGCCGCGGGCAACACCGTCGTCATCAAGCCGTCCGACACCACCCCGGCGTCGACCGTGCTGATCGCCGAGATCATCGGCCAGATCCTGCCCAAGGGCGTCTTCAACGTCATCTGCGGCGACCGGGACACCGGCCGTGCGATGGTTGAGCACCCGACCCCGGCGATGGCCTCCATCACCGGCTCGGTACGGGCCGGCATGCAGGTCGCCGAGTCCGCCTCCAAGGACGTCAAGCGCGTCCACCTGGAGCTCGGCGGCAAGGCCCCGGTCGTGGTGTTCGAGGACACCGACATCGCCAAGGCCGTCGAGGGCATCTCCGTCGCGGGTTACTTCAACGCCGGTCAGGACTGCACGGCCGCGACCCGTGTCCTGGTCCACGAGTCCATCCACGACGAGTTCGTCACCGCGCTCGCCAAGGCCGCCGCCGACACCAAGACGGGGCAGCCGGACGACGAGGACGTGCTGTACGGCCCGCTCAACAACGCCAACCAGCTCAAGCAGGTCAGCGGCTTCATCGAGCGGCTCCCCGCGCACGCCAAGGTCGAGGCGGGCGGCCACCGGGTCGGCGACAAGGGCTACTTCTACGCCCCGACCGTCGTCTCCGGCCTCAAGCAGGACGACGAGATCATCCAGAACGAGGTCTTCGGCCCGGTCATCACCGTCCAGAAGTTCACGGACGAGGCCCAGGCCGTGGAGTACGCCAACGGCGTCGAGTACGCCCTGGCCTCCTCGGTGTGGACCAAGGACCACGCCCGCGCCATGCGGATGTCCAAGAACCTCGACTTCGGCTGCGTGTGGATCAACACCCACATCCCGCTCGTCGCCGAGATGCCGCACGGCGGCTTCAAGAAGTCCGGCTACGGCAAGGACCTCTCCGCGTACGGCTTCGAGGACTACACGCGCATCAAGCACGTCATGACCTCGCTCGACGGCTGATACTCCGTCAGCAGACGGTCACGGCCCCGGGCGCCCGCCCGGGGCCGTGACCGTTCCCCGGCGCCGATCCGCTCCCCGGTATCGACAGGGTGTGCGGACGGAGCGCGTGCCGCTGGACGGTTGGTCCATTGCCCGCCCCGTCGGCCGACCGGCATCCTGCGCAGGTGCGAGCAACCCCGAAGAACCCCATGTCCCGCCGGTCCCTGCTGCGCGCCTTCGGGGCCACGGCCGCCGGCGTCACGCTGGCAGGCTGCGGAGTGCCCGCCGCCTATGTGGAGCCCGGTGACCGCGCCGGCCGCGACACCTCGGCGAGCGACCGCTCCCTGCACTTCGCGAACTGGCCCCTGTACATCGACACCGACGACGAGGACGCGTCGAAGAGGCCCACCCTGGACGCATTCAGCAGGCGCACCGGGATCTCGGTCATGTACACCGAGGAGATCAACGACAACGACGAGTTCTTCGGCAAGATCAGTCCGTCGCTGATGAACCACCAGGAGACCGGCCGGGACGTGATGGTCGTCAGCGACTGGATGTCCGCCCGGTTCGTACGGCTGGGCTGGGTGCAGGAGATGGACCGGGCGAAGCAGCCGAACGTCGCCAAGTACCTGGACCCGCAGCTGAGTTCACCCGCCTTCGACAAGGGGCGGATGCACAGCGTCCCCTGGCAGTCCGGGATCACCGGCATCGCGTACAACCGCAAGAAGCTCGGCCGCGAGATCAAGCACCTGAGCGATATGTGGGCGGACGACCTGCGCGGCAGGGTGACGTTGCTGTCGGGGCTCGACGAAGCCATCGGCCTTCTGATGCAGGGCAACGGCGTCGACACCACCCGCTGGAAGCAGGACGACTTCTACGAGGTGTGTGACCAGGTGGAGAAGCTGGTGAAGAAGAAGCACATCCGCGGCTTCACCGGCAATGACTACATCAAGGACCTGTCGACCGGGGACGTGCTCGCCTGCCAGGCGTACTCGGGCGATGTCATCCAGCTCCAGGCCGACAACCCGGAGATCGAGTTCGTGGTGCCCGAGGAGGGCGGCGAACTCTGGGCGGAATCCCTCATGATCCCCAACCTCGCCCGCCACAAGCGCAACGCGGAAAAGCTCATCGACTACTACTACGAGCCGGAGGTGGCCGCGCAACTGGCGGCCTGGGTCAACTACGTCTGTCCTGTGCCGGCCGCCCGCGAGGTGCTGGCCTCCGCCAAGGACAAGGAGACCGCCGCGCTCGCCGAGGATCCGCTGATCTTCCCCGACGACGAGATGCGCCGCCGACTGGTGACCGGCCGCGACATCACGTCCGAGGAGCGCCCCGAGTTCGCGAAGAAGTGGAACTCCGTCGTCGGCTTGTGAGTGGTGCCGGGGGTGGTGTGAAGGGACCGTAAAAGCGGGCGTACGCTGCGGACATGAGCGAGCGAAGAGCCCTGCTGAGGCGCATACGCGTGTGGTTGGCCGTCTTTATCGTCTGTCTGGTGCTGAGCGGGCTGACCGCCTTTCCGCTCGTCCATGAACTCCATTGGGCCGAGGACCTGTTGAGGTCCTCGGCCTCTCCCGTTCCGGAGCACTTCCCGGCACTGATGGAGTGGATCACCAAGGTCCGCACCGGCCTCGACGAGGCCGACGCGAAGTACCCCTTCGTGCTGTACGGCACCGACTGGCTGGCCTTCGCCCATCTGGTCATCGCGGTCGCCTTCTACGGCCCCTACCGCGACCCGGTCCGCAATATCTGGGTCGTCGAATTCGGCATGATCGCCTGCGCCGGGATCATCCCGCTCGCGCTGATCTGCGGTCCCATCCGCTCCATCCCCTTCTGGTGGTCCGTCATCGACATGTCGTTCGGGGTCTTCGGGGTGATCCCGCTGCTCGTGGTACGCCGCATGATCAAGCAGTTGGAGGCCTTGGAGCGGACACCGCGCCCCGAGCCCGCTGCGACGACCGCGCCGGCGCTCTGAATCACCCGGCCGACGGGGCGCCGAAGGCGGCCACCGCTATGTTCATCGCCGTGGGATTCATGTCTTCCCCCTTGGCATTCGTCGAGTTGACGCTGTAGACGAGGGTCCGGGAGAGATCGCGGGTGGCCGCGACGGCCGTGTTGTAGCCCCAGCGGCCACCCGTCTTGCCCCAGACCTCGCGACCGCCCAGCCGCATCACCGAGAGCCCCGCGCTGAACGCGGCGGGCTTGCCCGTGCCGTATTCGCGGACCGAGGCGTCGGGCAGCGTGAACATCTCCCGGAGCAGCGGACCGCGCACCACCTTCCCGCTGAAGAGCGCCCGGGTGAAACGCTCCAGATCGGCGGTGGTCGAGATCAGGTCCCCCGCGGCCCAGGCGTCCGTCGCCCCCCACACCGTCACATCGCGCAGCTCGCCGGCCGTGCCGAAGAGCTGGTAGCCGTGATTGTGCGGGCCGCGGATCGCCGGATCGGCGCCGGGGAAATAGCTGTCCTTCAGACGCAGGGGCTCCAGGACGCGGCGGGAGACCTGCGAGGCGTACGTGTCACCCGTGACCCGCTCGATCAGCAGGCCCGCCACGGTGTAGCCGATGTTGGCGTAGTGCTGTTGCGTCCCGGGTGCGAAGTCCGGCTTCCGGGCTGTGGCTTCGCGCACGGTCTGCACCGGGTCGTGCAGGTCGAAGCGGTGCGCGTACCAGTCCTCCAGGTCGCCTCCGGAACCGACGGACGGGATACCGCTCGTGTGGTTCAGCAGCTGGCGCACCGTGACGTCCTTGTACGCCGCCGGCATCAGATCCGGCAGATAGTGCCGGACCGGGCGGTCCAGGCCGAGCCTGCCCTCCCCGGCAAGCTGCAGCACGACGGCCGCCGTGAAGACCTTGGTCACCGAACCGGCCCGGAAGCGGCCGTCCGGGTCCGCCGGCCGCCCGGAGACCAGGTCGTGGACGCCGGCGCTGCCCCGCCACTCGCCCCCGGTGCCCGAGACCCGCACCAGCGCGGCCGTGGCGTCGTCCTTCGGGAGCCCGGCGACGGCGGCCCGCAGCGCCTTGGCATCCGGGGCCTGTCCGGTGGCTTCCCGCTGCGCGGAGTGGCCTGCGGACGCCGGGGCACCGGCCGCCGCCAGGGCCGGTGGGACAGGGCCCGCGGCGATGCCGAGGACCAGCGCGGCTGCTACTAGTGCCGCGGCAGGCAACGTTTGCCTGCCGAGGAGCGGCGCGCGGTGCGTGCTCTCGGCGTGCCGGCCGGAAGTCCTCGTACTGGATGTACTCGGGCTTTCGGACGGTGCGGCGAGAGCGCGTGCCGGGCGTCGCGACGGGGCGAACGTTGCCTGCCGCGGCGCTAGGGCGGTGCGGGACGTGCGGGCGTTCATGTCGGGTGCCTCCTGGGCGTGGAATCCTCAACTGCTCACGGACTCCATCCTGTTGATCAGTGCGTCCGGGCGGATCCCCCGGCCGGGGGTTTGCCGGAGGGAGGTCCGCTCCCCTGCGCGGGGGAGCCGAAGGCCGGACCTCCCTCCGGAGAGGGAGTCACGACACCGCACTCGTACGCGCAGATCACCGCTTGGATCCGGTCGCGCAGCCCCAGCTTGGACAGCACATTGCCGACATGGGTCTTCACCGTGTGCTCGCTGACGACCAGCGCCGCCGCGATCTCCGCGTTCGACAGGCCGCGGGCCAGGTGCAGCAGCGTCTCGCGCTCCCGGGCGGTCAGTACGTCCAGACGTGCCGAAGGCGCCGCGGCCGTGGCGGGCGGGCGCGAGGTGTACTCGGCGATCAGCCGGCGTGCCACCGAAGGAGCCAGCAACGAGTCCCCGGCCGCCACCACCCGTACCGCGTGCACCAGGTCGTCGCGGCGGACGTCCTTGAGCAGGAAGCCGCTCGCGCCCGCGTGCAGCGCCTCGTAGACGTACTCGTCGGAGTCGAAGGTGGTCAGCATGACCGTCCGGCAGCCGGTCCCGGCGCTGATGGTCCGGCAGGCCTCGATGCCGTCCGTGCCGGGCATCCGGATGTCGAGCAGCGCCACCTCGGGCGCCAGCCGCCGCACCGCTTCGACCGCCGCCCGGCCGTCGCCCGCCTCGGCCACCACCTCGATGTCCGGCTGCGCGTCCAGGATCATCGCGAAGCCGCTGCGCACCAGCTCCTGGTCGTCGGCCACCACCACACGGATCGTCAACTTCCCACCTCTGTCCTGTGCTCCGTCCTTGGCCGGGCCCGCGGAATCGTCACCCGGACCCGGAACCCCCGCCCGTCCGGACCGGGGCCGGTACCGGCCGTGCCGCCGTGCGCGGCGGCACGCTCCCGGATGCCGACCAGCCCCAGCCCCGAGCCGCCCCCGGGGCCCCGTCCGTCGTCGGTGACGGTAAGGGTCAGTGCATCGGGTCCGTGGTCCAGCAGGACGTGGACCGAGTCCGCCCCCGCGTGCTTGACCACGTTGGTCAGGGCCTCCTGCACGATCCGGTAGACGGTCGCCTCGACCGCCAGACCCGGTGCGCCGGGGCTCCCCGTGACCTCGTACGAGACCGCCGGACCGCTGCCGCGCACCCGCTCCACGAGACCCGGCAGTTCGGCCAGCGCGGGCTGGGGTTCCCGCGGCGCGTCCGTCGGACCCTCGTTCTCGCGCAGCACGCCGAGCATCCGGCGCAGCTGCGCCATCGCGTCCCGGCCCGCCTCCGAGATCGCGTCGAAGGCCGCCTCCGCACGCTCCGGAGCCGTGCGGACCGCCACCGGTCCGGCCTCCGCCTGCACGATCATCAGGCTCACCGCATGGGACAGGATGTCGTGCATCTCCCGGGCGATCCGGGCCCGTTCGCGGGCCGCCGCCTGCTCGGCCTCGATCCGGTGCGTCAGCTCCAGCTGACGGGCCCGGTCCTCCACCGCGCGCAGATAGGCCTTGCGCGTCACCGTGAACCGGCCGAAGGCGTAGGCCGCCGCGAAGACGAACAGGGAGAACAGCAGCTCCCGCATGTCGTTGCCGTCGAGCCCGACCGAGACCAGCACCGCCGCCACCGTGAGCACCGCGATCCCGAGGCGCTTCGGCGGCGAGGAGAGCTCGGCCACCGTGTAGAACGCCACCAGGCCGGTGTACGGGAGCGGCTGGCCCGGCCCGTCTACGGCGAACGTGTACAGGGCGCCGGCCGCCAGTACCGCGACGAGGATCGCGACCGGCGCCCGGCGGCGGGCCACCAGCGGCAGCACCATCAGGGTGGTCAGCCCGTACGACGTCCATGTCGCGTCCGGCAGCTCCGGGGCGCGCGGGACGACGAACGGCATGGTCATGGCGGCCTGGACCAGCGCAGCGATGAGCAGGTCGACGCCGAGGGGGCCGGACCGCAGGGCGTGGACCCGCACTCTCGCCGTGATGTCTCGTATACGCATCGGACCGGTGCCGTCAGGGCTTTTGCGCCACCGTGCCGAACTGAGCGACCCGTGCCGCACCGGGCTCGGCACGCCGCTGCGCGCACGACACGATGCCCGGCTCCACCAGGCCGAGCCCCGCCAGGAACCCGGCGAACCCGGCGTGGGCCACTTCGCCGATGCGCGGGTACAGGGCGGTGACCCGGTCGCCGGCCGCGCGGTCCACCGGACAGTTGTCCGTGCCGCCGAGCCAGTGGTTTTGGACCCGCGCGTGGTGGGCGACGCCGGAACGGACGAGGCCGTCGGGAACGGGGGTGGTGCGGGGATCGGTCACGGCGCTGCTCCTCCTGCTCCGGGCCCGGCATCACGGACGATGGGGCAGGCCCATGATGCCGGACGGGTCAGGAGGGTTCGCGGACCGGGGAGTTGGCGAGGAGGCCGCGCAGGACGTCGACCCGGTTGGTGGTGATCGAGTCGACGCCGTGCCGCACCAGACGGCGCATGGTCCGCCTGGTGTCGGCCGTCCACGCGGAGACCAGCAGCCCGTCGCGGTGCAGACGGTCCGTCAGTTCCCGGTCCACCAGCCCGAACCGGTAGTTCAGCCAGCGCGGCCGTACCGTGTCGAGCAGCGTGGCGCGCGGCGGCGCGAGGGTCGTCCAGGTCATGGCGATCTCGGCGCCCGGGTCGGCGGCCCGCACCCGGAGCATGGCATCCGGGCCGGCGCAGTAGTACACCCGCTCGCCGGCCCCGCACTCGCGCACCGCGTCGACGATCCTCGGCACGGAGCCGTCGGTGGAGCCCGGCAGATCAATCATGATCCGGTGCGCCCCGGCGGCGAGCAGCGCCTCGCGCAGTGTGGGCACACCGCCCCGGGTCAGTTCCGTGAGCTCCCCGTGGGTCAGCCGGTCGAGTCGCACGTCATGGCCCCACAGCCGCTTCAGTGTGGAGTCGTGCAGCAGGACCGGAACGCCGTCGCGGGTGACCCGTACGTCGATCTCGACCGCGTCCGCCCCTCGGCCGAGGGCGGAGCGGATCGAGGGGAGTGTGTTCTCGCGCACCCGGTAGGGATCGCCGCGGTGGGCCACGGCGGTGACTGAGGTGACCATGGGGTCATTGTGACCACCGGGGTCACCGGGCCGCGCGCTCCAGCCAGTTGGCCGTGTACGTGTCTATCTCGGCGGCAAGCCTCCGCTTGCCGGCCGCGTCGAGGTACGACGCCTCGACCGCGTTCTTCGCCAGCGACGCGAGACCCCGCTCGTCCAGACCGAGCAGGCGGGCGGCCACCGCGTACTCGTTGTTGAGGTCCGTGCCGAACATCGGCGGGTCATCGCTGTTGATGGTGACCAGTACGCCCGCATCCACCATCTGCTTCACCGGGTGCTGCTCGATGTCCGCCACCGCGCGGGTCGCGATGTTCGAGGTCGGGCAGACCTCCAGCGCGATGCGGTGCTCGGCGAGATGGGCCAGCAGCTTCGGGTCCTGGACGGAGCTGGTGCCGTGACCGATGCGCTCGGCGCGCAGATGGGTCAGGGCGTCCCAGACGGTCTGCGGCCCGGTGGTCTCCCCGGCGTGCGGCACGGAGTGCAGGCCCGCGGCGATCGCCCGGTCGAAGTAGGGCTTGAATTGCGGGCGCTCCACACCGATCTCCGGGCCACCGAGGCCGAACGAGACGAGCCCCTCGGGCCGCAGGTCCACCGCGAGCCGGGTGGTCTCCTCGGCGGCTTCGAGCCCGGCCTCGCCCGGAATGTCGAAGCACCAGCGCAGCACGACACCGAGCTCGGCCTCGGCGGCCTTGCGGGCGTCCTCTATGGCCTCCATGAACGCCTGCTCGGGGATGCCGCGCCGGGTCGAGGAGAACGGGGTCACGGTCAGCTCCGCGTAGCGGATGTTCTGCCGCGCCATGTCGCGGGCGACCTCGAAGGTCAGCAGGCGGACGTCCTCCGGGGCGCGGATCAGGTCCACGACGGAGAGATACACGTCGATGAAGTGAGCGAAGTCCGTGAAGGTGAAGTAGTCGGCGAGCGCCTCGGGGTCGGTGGGGACCTTGGAGTCGGGGTGGTGCGCGGCCAGCTCGGCGACGATGCGGGGCGAGGCGGAGCCGACATGGTGGACATGCAGTTCGGCCTTGGGCAGCCCCGCGATGAAGGGGTGCAGATCGGTCATCGGACTCTCCGGGGCGTGGGACGTTTCGGGTGCCGGCACGGTCGGCCGGGCAGGGGACGGGGATCATCGTAGGGCGGGGCAACCGGCGGGCAGAGGGGCCGTAGCATGACAAGACCACGATGGGGGAGGCCCATGTCAGACAACACAGAGCAGCCCGAGGGCGGGGCCGCGCCGCGCGATCCGTGGGCTCCGCCGGAGAGCAGGGTGCCGCTGGAGAAGCCGGCCGGCGACCCTCGCCCGCCCGCTGTGCACAATCAGCCCACGGTCACCTCTATGCCGGGCACCGGGGACGACCCCGCACCGGCCGACGCACCGCCGCCGGCCTTCGGTTCGCCGGCGCAGACCGGGCCGGCGCCCGGTCCCGGATTCGGTCCCGGTCCCGGATTCGGTCCCGGTCCCGGATTCGGTCCCGGTCCCGGGGAGGTACCGCCACCGCCGGTCGGACCGAACGGACCGAACGGACCGGGCGGGCCGGTCCCGCCGGCCGGACAGTACGGCTACCCGGCCGCACCGGCCCCGCAGTACGGCGGCTACCCGGGATACCCCGGCTACAACCAGGCGCCTTGGGGAGCTCCGCCACCCGCCAACGGCATGGGAACCGCGGCCATGGTGCTCGGCATCCTGGCCATCTGCATGTTCTGCGTCTACGGGATTCCCAGCCTGGTCCTGGGCGTACTGGCCCTGATCTTCGGCATCCTCGGCCGCAAGCGGGTGCAGCGCGGTGAGGCGAACAACAGCGGTCAGGCGCTCGCCGGGATCATCATGGGATCCATCGGCATCGTCTTCGGTGTGGCGGTCATCAGCTTCTTCATCTGGCTGTTCGCGACCAACGCCGAGGAATTCGAGGACAGCGGCTACCACGACGACCCGTACTCCACGTCCCTGGTCGTCGACGTCAGCCGGTAGCAGCATCCGGGCGCCGGTGCCGGACCCCCTGTGGTCCGGCACCGGCGCGATATCCGCCGATGGCCCGGCGGGGCCGTGTCCCGGCCCCGCCGGGCCATCGCTCGTCCGGGCCGCCTCATGTCGCGCGCAGCTTTGCCCGCGCGTCCATCAGCGCGAACCCCAGCAGATTCAGCCCCCGCCAGCTCGCCGGATCCGCCGCCCGCGGGTCGTCCGCCGCCAGGCCGATGCCCCAGATCCGGTCCATCGGGCTCGCCTCGACCAGCACCCGGTCCCCGGTGTTCAGCAGGAACTCCCGCAGCTCCGGATCGCCGCCGAACTTGTGCACGCTGCCGGCCACCACCAGCGCGAACCGCTCGCGCTCCCATGTCGCTTCGTCGAAACCGCGGACCAGCCGGCCCACCTTCTTCGCCGCCGCCGGGCTCTTCGCCGCCACCGCCGCGGCCTCCGAGGCCGCATCGCCGAACAGCCGGGCCTTGGCGGCCATCATCCAGTGCTCGGCCGAGGCGTACCGCACGCCGTCGACCGTGAAGGGCGCCGGCCACCACTGGCTGAGACAGCTCGCGCCGATGCGGCCGTCGGGCCGGGGGCGGTGCCCCCAGAAGTGCAGGTACTTCACCTTCTCGCCGCTCGCGGCCCGCGCGAGGAGAGCGTCCATGTGTGCCATGACATGCGATTCTGGCATTCGCCACTGACACTCCGTACGGGGAATTCCGTACTGACCCGACACATGGTCGACAGATTCCGTCGCGTAACCAAAAGGCAACAACGGAATCACTTGTTGGGGTTGTTCCCCTCTGCCAGGATCGGCACTCAAATCGAGCAGAGGCTACGCCGTCCCCGCTCTCCGGGGCACTCGGCGGAGGAGATCGTCATGGGCAACAGCATCCAGGTGCGGGACCGCTTCGCGGACGGCGCACAGTACATCGGCGGAAAGCTGCGGTCCGGAACATCGGGACGTCACCACGACGTCGTGAACCCGGCGACGGGCGAGACCGTCTACAGCTACGAGCTGGCGGGCACCGCCGACGTGGACGCAGCAGTGGCAGCTGCCCGCGAGGCGTTCCCCGGCTGGTCGGGCACGACGCCCGCCGAGCGGTCCGAGGCGATGCACCGCTTCGCCGCCGTACTCGCCGAGCAGGCCGAGGACTTCGCGCACGTGGAGTCCCTCCAGTGCGGCAAGCCGATCAAGCTCTCCACCGAGTTCGACGTGCCCGGCACCGTGGACAACACCTCCTTCTTCGCCGGCGCCGCCCGCCATCTGGAGGGCAAGTCGGCCGCCGAGTACGACGGCGACCACACCTCGTACGTACGCCGTGAGGCGATCGGCGTCGTCGGCTCCATCGCGCCCTGGAACTACCCGCTCCAGATGGCCGCCTGGAAGATCCTCCCGGCCGTCGCCGCGGGCAACACCATCGTCCTCAAGCCCGCCGAGATCACCCCGCTGACCTCGCTGATGTTCGCCCAGGCGGCCACCGAGGCGGGCATCCCCGACGGTGTGATCAACATCGTCACCGGCGCGGGCAAGGACGCCGGGGAGCACCTGGTCGGCCACCCGGACGTGGTCATGACCTCCTTCACCGGCTCCACCGCCGTCGGCAAGCGGGTCGCGGAGATCGCCACCTCCACCGTCAAGCGCCTCCACCTCGAACTCGGCGGCAAGGCCCCCTTCGTGGTCTTCGACGACGCCGACCTCGAAGCCGCGGTCAACGGCGCGGTCGCCGGAGCGCTCATCAACACCGGCCAGGACTGCACCGCGGCCACCCGTGCCTACGTCCAGCGCCCGCTGTACGACGCCTTCGTGGAGGGTGTCGCCGCGCTGATGGAGACCGTCCGGCTCGGCGACCCCTTCGACCCGTCGACCGACCTCGGCCCGCTGATCAGCCACGCCCAGCGGGACCGGGTCGCCGGATTCGTCGAGCGGGCCCGCGCCTATGCCACCGTCGTCACCGGCGGCGAGGCCCCCGGCGGCGAACTGGAAGCCGGCGCCTACTACCGGCCGACGCTGGTCGCCGGAGCCGCCCAGGACAGCGAGATCGTCCAGTCGGAGATCTTCGGCCCGGTCCTGGTCGTGCTGCCCTTCGACACCGACGACGAGGGCATCCGCCTCGCCAACGACACCCCGTACGGCCTCGCCGCCTCCGCCTGGAGCCGCGACCTGTACCGCGCCAACCGCGCCACCCGCGAGATCAAGGCGGGCTGCGTCTGGGTCAACGACCACATCCCGATCATCAGCGAGATGCCGCACGGCGGATACAAGGCCAGCGGCTTCGGCAAGGACATGTCCTCGTACTCCTTCGAGGAGTACACGCAGGTCAAGCACGTCATGTACGACAACACCGCGGTCGCCCGGAAGGACTGGCACCGCACGATCTTCGGAGACCGATAGCCCGGCCGACCCCGGCCGCACACACCCGGAAGGGCAACGCGCATGGAGCAGTACGAGCCGGAGCGTCTCTCCGCGGCCCAGATCGCCGCGATGCGACGCAGTCTCACCAGCGGCCGGGGCGCTCTGACCCGCCGATCGCTGATCCGCGCCTCCGGCATGGGGGCGCTGGCGATCGGCGGGCTGGGCACGCTGAGCGCGTGCGGCATCCCGCCCGCCCAGCGGGAGGGGGACGCCGCGGCCTCCGACGACCACTCGGCCGAGGAGAAGCAGGTCAACTTCTCCAACTGGACCGAGTACATGGACGTCACCGACGACGGCAGGCACCGGCCCACCCTGGAGGCGTTCACCAAGCGCACCGGCATCAAGGTCAAGTACACCGAGGACATCAACGACAACGTCGAGTTCTTCGGCAAGATCAAGCCGCAGCTCGCGGCCGGCCAGGACACCGGCCGCGACATCATCTGCGTCACCGACTGGCTGGCCGCCCGCATCGTCCGCCTCGGCTGGGCGCAGAAGCTCGACCCCTCGCACCTGCCGCACGCCTACGCCAACCTCTCGGCCCAGTTCCGCTCCCCGGACTGGGACCCGGGCCGCTCCTACTCGTACCCCTGGGCGGGCATCCCCACCGTCATCGCCTACAACTCCAAGGCGACCGGCGGCCGCAAGGTCGACTCCGTCAGCCAGCTGCTCGACGACCCGAAACTCAAGGGCCGGGTCAGCTTCCTCTCGGAGATGCGCGACTCCATCGGCATGACCCTGCTCGACATGGGCAAGGACCCCGGAACCTTCACCGACGCCGACTACGACGCCGCGATCGGACGGCTCCAGAAGGGCGTCGACAGGAACCAGATCCGCCGCTTCACCGGCAACGACTACACCGCGGACCTCGACAAGGGCGACATCGCCGCCTGCGTCGCCTGGGCCGGCGACATAATCCAGCTCCAGGCCGGGAATCCGGACATCAAGTACGCGATCCCGGCCGCGGGTTACGTCATATCCAGCGACAACCTGATGGTCCCGGTGAAGGCCCGGCACAAGACCAACGCCGAAAAGCTCATCGACTACTACTACGAGCCGCCGGTCGCCGCGGAACTCGCCGCGTACATCAACTTCGTCTGCCCGGTCGACGGGGTCCGCGACGAGCTGGCGAAGATCGACCAGGCGATGGCCGACAACGTCCTGATCCTCCCGGACAAGGAGATGGCGTCCCGGTCGCACGCCTTCCGCTCCCTGACCAGCAAGGAAGAGACGGCGTACGAAGAGAAGTTCGCCAAGCTCATCGGCGCCTGACCGCCGCGCATCCCCCGCCCCACCCGATCTTCCCCTGATCTCCCCTGATCTCCCTCTGACACCACTGGGACCGCGATCCATGACACAGCAGCAGACAGGCGGCGACGTCCGCCTCACCGGGATCAGCAAGACGTACGGCTCGTTCGCAGCCGTCAAGCCGCTCGATCTGACCGTCCCGCAGGGCTCCTTCTTCGCGCTGCTCGGCGCGTCCGGCTGCGGAAAGACCACCACCCTGCGGATGATCGCCGGCCTGGAGGAGGCGACCACCGGCACGGTCTCGCTCGGCGGCCAGGACATCACCGGGCTTCCCCCGTACAAACGGCCCGTCAACACGGTCTTCCAGAGCTATGCGCTCTTCCCGCACCTCGACATCTCGGAGAACGTCGCCTTCGGTCTGCGCCGGCGCGGCATCAAGTCGGTGAAGAAGCAGGTCGACGAGATGCTGGAGCTCGTCCAGCTCGGCGACTTCGCCAAGCGCAAGCCGCACCAGCTCTCCGGCGGCCAGCAGCAGCGCGTCGCCGTCGCCCGCGCCCTGATCAACCACCCGCAGGTGCTGCTGCTCGACGAACCGCTCGGTGCCCTCGACCTCAAGCTGCGCCGCCAGATGCAACTGGAGCTCAAGCGCATCCAGACCGAGGTCGGCATCACCTTCATCCATGTCACCCACGACCAGGAGGAGGCCATGACCATGGCCGACACCGTCGCGGTGATGAACGGGGGCCGTGTCGAGCAGCTCGGGGCCCCCGCCGATCTGTACGAGAACCCCAGGACGACCTTCGTCGCCAACTTCCTCGGCACCTCCAACCTCATCGAGGGCGAGGTCGTCTCCGCGGGTACGGACATCGTCGTGGCCGCGGGCGGCGGGAAGCTGCGGCTGCCCACCGACCGCTGTACGGCCCCGACGGTGAACGGCGGCAAGCTGCTCCTCGGCGTCCGTCCGGAGAAGATATCGCTCGCGCACGCCGACGACGCGGACGCGATCGCGGACGGCCGCAACCGGGTCACCGGCCGGATCGTCGACTCCAGCTTCATCGGAGTGTCCACCCAGTACGTGGTGGAGAGCCCGGCCGGCAAGGCGCTCCAGGTCTACGAGCAGAACATCGAGCGCGACGCCCGGCTCACCCCCGGCGCCGAGGTCGTGCTGCACTGGAACCCGGCGCACACCTTCGGCCTGGACGCAGCTCAGTCCATGCTGGCAGGGACGATGGGCGACGCCGGTGTGGAGACGGTGGAGGACGCGGCGTGACCGTCACCAAGGAGGCGCCACCGGCGCCCGTCACGGCGGAGCTCAAGGTACGCAAGGCCTCGACCCGCAAGCGTCTCGTCCCGTACTGGCTGTTGCTCCCCGGCATCCTGTGGCTGCTGGTCTTCTTCGCGCTGCCACTGGTCTACCAGGCCTCGACCTCCGTGCAGACCGGATCCCTTGAGAAGGGATTCGAGGTCACCTGGCACTTCCAGACCTACTGGGACGCGCTGACCGACTACTACCCGCAGTTCATGCGGTCCCTGCTCTACGCGGGCACCGCGACCATCCTGTGCCTGCTGCTCGGCTACCCGCTCGCCTACCTCATCGCGTTCAAGGCCGGACGCTGGCGCAACGTCGTCCTGGTGCTGGTCATCGCGCCGTTCTTCACCAGCTTCCTGATCCGCACGCTCGCCTGGAAGACGATCCTCGCGGACGGCGGCGTGGTCGTCGACGTACTGAACACCCTGCACGTCCTGGACGTCACCAGCTGGCTCGGCTGGACCGAGTCCAACCGGGTGCTGGCCACGCCGATGGCGGTGGTCTGCGGTCTGACGTACAACTTCCTGCCGTTCATGATCCTGCCGCTCTACACCTCGCTTGAGCGGATCGACGGCCGGCTGCACGAGGCGGCCGGCGATCTGTACGCCACCCCCGCCACCACCTTCCGCAAGGTGACCTTCCCGCTCTCCATGCCGGGCGTCGTCTCCGGAACTCTGCTCACCTTCATCCCGGCCAGCGGTGACTACGTCAACGCGGAGCTGCTGGGATCCACCGACACCAAGATGGTCGGCAGCGTCATCCAGACCCAGTTCCTGCGGGTCCTGGACTATCCGACGGCGGCCGCGCTCTCCTTCATCCTCATGGCGGTCGTCCTGATCGTGGTCACCCTCTACATCCGCCGCTCCGGGACGGAGGACCTGGTCTGATGGCCGTACTGCGCTGGATTCGCCGGAATCTGATCGTCATCGCGGGTCTGCTGACCCTCGCGTACATGATCCTGCCGAACGTCGTCGTCATGGTGTTCTCGTTCAACAAGCCGAACGGGCGGTTCAACTACGCCTGGCAGCGCTTCTCCCTGGACGCCTGGAAGGACCCCTGCGGCGTCGCCGACATGTGCGGCTCGCTCTCGCTGTCCCTGCAGATCGCCGTCTGGGCCACCATCGGCGCGACCGTCCTCGGCACGATGATCGCCTTCGCGCTGGTCCGTTACCGCTTCCGGGCGCGCGGCGCGATCAACTCGCTGATCTTCCTGCCGATGGCGATGCCCGAGGTCGTCATGGCTGCCTCGCTGCTCACGCTCTTCCTCAACATGGGCGCACAGCTGGGCTTCTGGACGGTCCTGATCGCCCACATCATGTTCTGCCTGAGCTTCGTCGTGACGGCCGTGAAGGCGCGCGTGATGTCGATGGACCCGAGGCTGGAGGAGGCGGCCCGCGACCTGTACGCCGGACCCGTGCAGACCTTCCTGCGGGTGACACTGCCGATCGCCGCCCCCGGAATCGCGGCGGGAGCGCTGCTGGCCTTCGCGCTCTCCTTCGACGATTTCATCATCACCAATTTCAACGCGGGCTCCACCGTGACCTTCCCCATGTTCGTCTGGGGATCGGCACAGCGCGGCACGCCCGTGCAGATCAACGTCATCGGTACGGCGATGTTCATCATTGCCGTCATGGTGGTCGTCGTCGGCCAGCTCATCGCGAACCGGCGCAAGAACAGCGCACGATAGAAAGCCCTGAAGGAGTTGGAAACCATGGCCCCAGCTGCCATGCGTACTGCTGCACAATCGCTCTCCGACGCGAAGCCCGTCGCGTTCTGGCTGGACGACCCGGGCAAGCCCGAGGCGCTGCCCGCGCTCACCGGTGACGAGCACTGCGATCTGCTCGTCGTCGGCGGCGGCTACAGCGGACTGTGGACCGCATTGATCGCCAAGGAACGCGACCCGGAACGGGACGTCGTACTGATCGAGGGGCACGAGGTGGGCTGGGCCGCCTCGGGCCGCAACGGCGGATTCTGCGCCGCCTCCCTCACCCACGGCCTGCCCAACGGCCTGGAACGCTGGCCCGAGGAGATCCACAGGCTGGAGGAGCTCGGGGAGCGCAACCTCGACGCCATCGAGGCCGCCGTCGCCCGCTATTCGATCGACTGCGAATTCGAGCGCACCGGCGAAATCGACGTCGCCACCGAACCGCACCAGCTCGAAGAGCTCCGGGAATGGCACCAGGAGGCCGAGAAACTCGGTTTCACCGGAACGGAATTCCTGGACCAGGACGCAGTGCGCGCCGAAGTCGACTCACCGACATTCCTGGGTGGCCTCTGGGACCGCAGGGGTGTCGCCATGCTGCACCCCGCCAAACTGGCCTGGGGTCTGAAGCAGGCCTGCCTCGGTCTCGGAGTGCGGATCTACGAACACACCCGGGGCCTCGAACTGGCCAGGTCCACCACGGGAATGGCGGTACGCACCTCCTACGGGAGGGTCTTCGCGCGCCGGGTCGCACTCGGTACCAACATCTTCCCGTCGCTGGTCAAGCGGGTGCGCCCGTACACCGTGCCGGTCTACGACTACGCGCTGATGACCGAGCCCCTGACCGCCGACCAGTTGGCCTCCATCGGCTGGAAGAACCGGCAGGGGCTGGGCGACAGCGCCAATCAGTTCCACTATTTCCGTCTGTCGGCCGACAACCGGATCCTGTGGGGCGGCTATGACGCGATCTACCCGTTCGGCGGCCGGATGAGCGCCGATCTCGATCAGCGTCCGGAGACCTTCCTCAAACTCGCGGGCCAGTTCTTCGACTGCTTCCCGCAGTTGGCCGGGGTCCGTTTCAGCCATGCCTGGGGCGGAGCGATCGACACCTGTTCGCGATTTTCCGCCTTCTTCGGCACGGCCCATCAGGGCCGGGTCGCCTATGCCGCCGGATTCACCGGCCTCGGCGTCGGCGCGACCCGTTTCGGGGCCGATGTGATGCTCGATCTGCTGGCGGGCGCACAGAACGAACGGACCGCGCTGGAAATGGTCCGCAGCAAGCCGATGCCGTTCCCGCCGGAGCCCTTCGCCTGGGCCGGTATCGAGCTCACCAAGAGGTCCCTGGCCAGGGCGGACAACAATGGCGGGCACCGCAATCTCTGGCTGCGGACGATGGACCGGCTGGGGCTGGGTTTCGACAGCTGAGTCCGGACGGGCCGGTCACCCTCGCGGGTGACCGGCCCGTCCGTTTGCCAACTCGTTGCCCGAACCCGCGTAATCGATCGGCGCCACCGCTCTCTCCCGTGTGAACACACCGGCAACGCATGGCCGGTGCACACGGAAATGGAGGCCGGTCATGGCTGGCGCGGGGGTCAAAGCAGCAGTCGAGTGGCTCGTGTCGGTGGCGCCGGATCCGGACGCCTGCCGGTGGCAGTGGGAGCGCAATCCCCGCGGGGTCGCGCTCCTGCCCGCCGGCCGGCGCTGGGACGTGCTGATTCTTCCGGGGGAGCTGGGCTATCCCACCCTCGACGTACTGACCCGCCTGCTCGACAGGCCCGGTCCCGTTCTCTCCGATTTCGGCGACGCCCGCATGGGCTTCTTCGTGGCGCCGGGCACCGTCGCCCGCTGGGTCGGCACCGGCGTACGGGGCGTGGGCCGGGGAGCGTGGATCGTCGTGCCCCATCCGGGCCGGGCGTCCAACGGCGGGGTGCGCTGGCTGATCCCGCCCGACGGTTCGGGAACCCTCACCGACGCGACACTTCTTGAACTCGCGATGCACGAGGCGGCGGCCGGGCAGGCCGAGAGCGGCAGGGGCTGACGGTGCCCGGCGGGGGAAGGGTGCATGCCGCCGACCGGGCGGGCGGTGCGGGACTGTCAGAGGTCTGACGGGGGAGTTCTCGAGGAACTTCGACGCCTGCTTCGGCGGCTGAGGCCGAGCGGCAGGAGCAGCATCCCGCACAGGAACCAGCTGCCCAGCACATCCAGCGGCCAGTGGTAGCCGCGCAGCACCAGACCGATGCCCGTCGCCGTGGTCAGCAGGACGGCGGCGACGGGCATCATCCACGACCACGGCCGCCGCAGGTACGGCACGACCAGCAGCGCCGCCGCCCCGTAGGCCACCGCGGCCGTCGCGGCATGACCGGACGGGAAGTAGCCGATGGCGTCCGTCAGCGGTCCCGGACGCGCGATCCAGGCTTTCAGCGGAGCGACCAGAGCGGGCACCGCGCCCATGGCGAGCGCCGCGTACAGCGCCTCGCGGCGCGCACCGCGCACCAGGGCAAGGACGATCGCGCAGCACAGCACCGGGAGCGCGACCTGCATATTGCCCAGATCGGCGAGGAATTCGGTGAGCCGCGCGGGGCCGTCTCCCACGACCGCCCGGCCGGCCCGTTCGTCGAGCGCGCGCAACGGGCCGTCGGCCGCGACCTGCCAGGTGGTGAGCGCGAACAGCGCCAGGAGGGCCAGGGGCAGAGAAAGAAAAAGGGCCGGCCGCCCGGGAACAGGGGGGGTGGTTCCGGGGCGGCCGGTCGGACCGGTTTGCCGCACGCCCCGGGGGGTCTGGGGCGAGCGGCCATCCGATCGGTGAGGAGTTCCGGAGCCGGAGGCTCCAGCGGTGTGCCCGAAGGCACGGCCAGGACGGCGCTGGGGAAGCTCCGGCCCGGCATCGCCCGCAGTTCCCTGCGGGCGGGGTGTTTCTCTCATCTGCAGAAACCGTACGGCAGCCGAGGGGGGACCGACAGCGGGAAACAGATCCCGCCATCGGCCCCCCACACGTTCTTCACAGGCCCTCACGCGGGCCCCTCGTATCCCCTGCGGAAACGGGTTCCGGAGCCGCCGGGGTTCGCACAGATCAGATCCGGCCGAAAGCCTGCTCGATGACGTCGAGCGCCTCGTTCAGCAGGTCCTCGCCGATCACCAGCGGCGGGAGGAAGCGCAGGACGTTGCCGTAGGTGCCGCAGGTGAGGACCAGCACGCCCTCCGCGTGGCAGGCCTTGGCGAGCTTCGCGGCGGCCTCCGGGTTCGGGTCCTTCGTGCCGGACTTCACCAGCTCGATCGCGATCATCGCGCCGCGACCGCGGATGTCACCGATGATGTCGCCGTTGGCGAGCTTCGACTGCATCTCGCCGAGGCGGCCCTTCATGACCTCCTCGATGCGCTTCGCCTTCCCGTTCAGGTCCAGCTCGCGCATCGTCTCGATGGCGCCGAGCGCACCCGCACAGGCGACCGGGTTGCCGCCGTAGGTGCCGCCGAGGCCGCCGGAGTGGGCGGAGTCCATGATCTCGGCGCGGCCGGTCACGGCGGAGAGCGGCAGGCCGCCCGCGATGCCCTTGGCGGTGGTGATCAGGTCCGGGACGATGCCCTCGTCCTCGCAGGCGAACCACTGGCCGGTGCGGCAGAAACCGGACTGGATCTCGTCCGCGACGAAGACGATGCCGTTGTCCTTGGCGAACTGGGCGATCGCCGGGAGGAAGCCCTTGGCCGGCTCGATGAAGCCGCCCTCGCCGAGCACCGGCTCGATGATGATCGCGGCGACGTTCTCCGCGCCGATCTGCTTGTTGATCTGGTCGATGGCCTGCGCGGACGCCTCGGCGCCGGCGTTCTCGGCACCGGTCGGCCAGCGGTAGCCGTACGCCACCGGCACCCGGTAGACCTCGGGCGCGAACGGGCCGAAGCCCTGCTTGTACGGCATGTTCTTGGCGGTCAGCGCCATCGTGAGGTTGGTGCGGCCGTGGTAGCCGTGGTCGAAGACGACGACCGCGGTGCGCTTGGTGTGGATGCGGGCGATCTTCACCGCGTTCTCGACGGCCTCGGCGCCCGAGTTGAACAGCGCGGACTTCTTCGGGTGGTCGCCCGGCGTCAGCTCGGCAAGCTGCTCACAGACCTCGACGTACCCCTCGTACGGCGTGACCATGAAGCAGGTGTGGGTGAAGTCGGCGAGCTGCGCGGAGGCGCGGCGCACGACGGCCTCGGCGGAGGCGCCCACCGACGTCACGGCGATACCGGAGCCGAGGTCGATCAGACGGTTGCCGTCCACGTCCTCGATGATCCCGCCACCGGCGCGGGCGGTGAACACCGGCAGGGTGGAGCCCACACCTGCGGCCACCGTCTCCAGACGGCGGGCCTGCAGCTCCACCGACTTCGGGCCGGGAATGGCAGTGACGACGCGGCGCTCCTGCGGGATTGCGGTCATGAGGGGCTCCTGGGGGATGTTTCGGACGCTTCTCCGTGCAGGCTATGGGCGGGGTCCGGGATACGGCATGTTCCGTTCGGGAGTGGTGCCCGCGCGCCGTTGTCCGTGACGGACATAGCGAGAGGGCGCACGGCACCGGGGGACGGGCGAAGACATCCCGCCGGACCGCGTCCGTCGGGGTGACACGGGGCACTAGATTGATGGCTTCGGGCGCCCGCGCCCGGAGTTACCGGTCGGCGCTGGTCAGGGGACGAGGGACAGCAGATGGACACCGAGGGCACGTACGGCTCGCGCGACACACGCTCCGGTAGCCCGGTGCCGCGCCCGGCGGGCCCGCCCCCACCCGAACTGCCGCCGAGGCCGGGATACGCCCCCGCCTCCGGCCCTTCACTGGGGGCCTGGCTGCGCACTCCGCGCGCGGCGGCCGAGCCCGGCCTGTGGCGGTTCGGCCACACGCCCCGTCCCGAGTCCGATCCCGACCGGGTGCCCGACCGGGCACTGATCGGCGGCGCGCTCGTGGCGCTGCTCGCCGCCATGCTGGTGTGGTCGCTGTGGCGCAACGGATACGTGCCGCACAGCCGGGTCCTTCTGGAACTGGTCACACCGTCCGACTGGTGGGGGCTCGAACGCCCCGCGGCGGCCCTCACCGCCCTCGCCGTCTACAACACCCTGGTCGCCGCCCTGGTGATCTGGGGCTTCGGGCGGCTGGGCAACTGGCGCGAGGTGTTCCACCGGTACGCCGTCGACCACCCCCAGCCGCGCCGGGCGCTGGGCACCGCGCTGGTCGGGGCCGTCCTGGTCTGGTGCTTCGTCAACGCCGACGAGCTGCTGCCCTTCGACGACCTGGCGCTGGGCCTTACCCCGTACTCCTGGCTGTACGGCGGCACGGCCGAGGAGACCCTGGGCCGCGTGGAGACCTTCAAGTCCGTGTACCACCTGGTGGGCGCCGCCGCGATCCTCCTGCCGATCGCGCGGGCCGGCGGCTGGCTCACCCTCGTACGGGAGCTGCGCGGCCGTGCGGAGCCCGGACCGGAACCGGAGAAGGCACCCGGTGAGAGCCCAGCCGACTGGCCGCAGCTGCGCGCCGCGGGCCGGCACACGGCCGCCGACCGGCTGGTGGCGGACGAGCGGGCCGGACGGATGAACGATGTCGACTGTGTACGGATCCGGCGTGCCTGGCACTCCGTGGAGGCCGACTTTTCGCGGATCGGCCCGTTCACCGACGCCGTGCTCGGCCAGGGCGCGGGGGCCTGTCCGCACCCTTCGGGCGACCGGGACCTGCCGGCCCGTGCCGCCACCCACGACCTGCTCACCTCGCAGGTGCGGCTCGGCCGGTACACGGAATCCGAGCGCAACCCGGCGGCCCGGCGGGGCGCCGGGGCCGCCGTCGACCCGGCGTCCCTGGGCTCCTCGCTGCTGGCCGTCGGGCCCTTCGGATCGGGCAAGACCCGGCACCTGGTGCGGCCCGTCGTGGAGTCGCTCGCCCTCCAGGCCCTCGCCGGGAAGGCCGTCGTCGTCGCCGTCTGCGCGACGGGCACCCCGCTCGGGCCCGACGAGGGCTACGACGTGGTGATCAGGCCGGGCGACCCGTCCTGCGCCCACGACCTCGACCTGTACAGCGGGACCGACGACGTGGACGAGGCCGCAGCCCTGCTCGCCGAGGCGATCGCGGGCGACCTGCCCGACGTCGACGCGCGGCGGGCCACCACCGCGCTCGCCCAGCTGCTCGGCCCCTACCGGGCGGTCCACGACCGCTTCCCGTCCGTCCCGGTGCTGCGCGAGCTGCTCGACGGCTCTCCCGGCGCCCTCGCCGAGCTCCGCGCGCAGCTCGACAGCGAGGCGCACCGCACCTACCTCCGTGAGCTCGACACCCGGGCACGGCAGGCGGGCACCCCCGGCGACCCGGCGGTCCGGCTCGCCGACCGGCTCGCCGCCCTGGACCGGCCCGCCTTCGAGGGCTTCTTCGACACCACCGGCACGACCCGGCCCTTCTCGGTACGCACCCTGCAACACCCGCTGCGGGTCCGCATCGACCTCCCGGAACGCGCCCACCCCGAGGCCGCCCGCCTGATCGCCCGGCTGGTGCTCGCCCAGTTCACCGCCGGGGCGGCCGCCCGTACCGACCGCTCGCTGTTCGCCCTCCTCGCCCTGGACGACGCCACGCACACCGTCACCGCCGAGTCCGTACGGGCCGTGCAACGGCTGCGGAACTGCAACGCCGGAGTCCTGCTCACCCTGCGCGGGCTGGGCGACGTGCCGGAGAGCCTGCACACGGCGCTGCTCGGCTCGGTCGGCTGCCACATGACCTTCTCCGGCGTCACGACCTGGGACGGGCGGCTCTTCGCGCAGGCGTGGGGCACCGAGTGGGTGGAGACCACCGAGGTCGCCAAGCACACGGTCTTCGCCGACCAGCCGCTCACCCGGGCCGTCCACGCCCTGCGCAAGCTCGTCACCGGCAAGGCGGTCACCACGGACGCGGTGACCGTGCGCCAGGTCGAGCGGGAGCGCTGGTCGGCCTCCGAGCTGGCCCACCGGGTGCCCGCCGGACACGCGGTACTGTCCCTGACGACCGTGCGGGGGGAGCACGCGCCGCCGCTGCTGGTGGATCTGAACGGCTGAGCGGCGCGGGACGCGGCCCCGGTCCTCGGGCATGGTCATGCTGAACCCTGCCAGCCTGGCAGAATTGACAGCAGCCGTTCGTACGGGACGGAGAAAACCGACTCCCCGAGGTCCAGCGGTACCCATGCCCCTCACTCTCGCCTCGCTCGTTCAGCGTTCCGCGCTCAAACTCACCGTGCGCGCGGGGGCGGGCCGGCTCGACGCGCCCGTGCGCTGGGCGCACGCCAGCGAGCTGACCGACCCCGTGCCATACATGGAGGGCGGCGAGTTCCTGCTCGTCACCGCCACCAACCTCGACGCCGAGAACCCCGAGGCGATGCGGCGGTACGTGCGGCGGCTGGCCGCGGCCGGAGTCGTCGGCCTGGGCTTCGCCGTCGGCGTCCACTACGACGAGGTGCCGAAGGCCCTGATCGACGCGGCCGAGGAAGCGGGGCTGCCGCTGCTCGAAGTGCCGCGCCGCACCCCGTTCATCGCCATCGCCAAGGCGGTGTCCTCCGCGATCGCCGAGGACCAGTACCGGGCCGTGACGGCCGGGTTCGAGGTCCAGCGGGAACTGACCAGGGCCGCGCTCTCGGGCGACGGCCCCGGCGAACTCCTCACCCGCCTCGCCGCCCACATCGACGGCTGGGCCGCGCTGTACGACGCGACCGGCCAGGTCGTCGCCGCGGCCCCCGAATGGGCCGCCCGCCGCGCCGCCCGGCTCACCCCCGACGTGGAACGGCTGCGGGACCGCCGGGCCCCCGCCAGCATCGTGGCCGGCGACACCGACGACCGGGTCGAGCTCCAGTCCCTGGGCACCGGCCGCCGGGTCAGGGGGGCGCTGGCCGTCGGCACCGGCGCGGCACTCGGCACCGCCGAGCGGTACGCCGTGCACTCCGCCGTCGCCCTGCTCACCCTGACCACCGCGCGCTCCCGGTCCCTCCAGGGCGCCGAGCAGCGCCTCGGCGCGGCGGTGCTGCGCATGCTGCTCGCCGGCCAGCCGGACCACGCCAGGGCCGTCGCCGGGGACCTGTACGGAGGGCTGCTCGACGCCCCGTTCCGGCTGCTCATCGCGGAGGCGTCCGACCCCGCCACCCCCGTGCCGCTCGGCGAGGCGATGGAGGCGGCGGCCCTGCGGACCGGCGAGACCCTGCTGACCGTCCCCGAGGGCGACCGGCTCGTCGTCCTCGCCGCGGACGGCGGGGCGGCGGTCGCGGCCTGCGCGGCGTACGCGGTGGCCCAGGAGGCGCGGACACCCGCCGAAGGGGCGAAGGCGGAGGAGGGCCAAGTGGTCGTGGGCCTCTCCGCGCCGGCGGGCCCGATCGCCGTCTCCGCCGCGTACAAGCAGGCCGAACAGGCCCTGTCGGTGGCCCGCCGCCGGGGCAGGGCGCTGGTCGAGCACGAGGAGCTGGCGGCCGGCTCGGTGCTCCCGCTGCTCGCGGACGACGCCGTACGGGCCTTCGCCGACGGGATGCTCCGCGCCCTGCACGAGCACGATGCCAAGGGCCGTGGCGACCTCGTGGCCTCGCTGCGGGCCTGGCTCGCCCACCACGGCCAGTGGGACGCCGCCGCGGCGGACCTGGGGGTGCACCGCCACACGCTGCGTTACCGGATGCGCCGGGTGGAGGAGATCCTGGGCCGCTCGCTGGACGATCCGGACGTCCGGATGGAGCTGTGGCTGGCGCTGAAGGCGACGAGCAGCCCGCCGGAGACGTAGCCGCTCAGCCGGAGCCGGGTGTTCCGTCCGCATCCGACAAAGCGGCGCGTCCCTGGCGCGCACTGCTCCACCCCGGACAAACGCCAGGACGGCCGAGCGGCCCTACGGTGGGGGCAAGACACTCCACCGCTCCGAAGGGCCGGAACCTCCATGACTTCCACCCACGCCTTCTGGCTCGCCGGCCGCCCGGCCACCGGCGAGGACAGCTTCGACGTCACCAACCCCTGGGACGGCCGTCTCGTCGGCACCGTCAGTGTGCCGACCGACGCCCAGATCGAGGAGGCCGTCGCGGCCGCGCACGCCGTGCGCGAGGAGTTCGCCGCGACCCCGGCGCACGTCCGGGCCGCCGCACTCGACCACGTCGTACGGCGTCTGGTGGAGCGCACCGAGGAGATCGCCCAGCTGATCTCCGCCGAGAACGGCAAGCCCATCAAGTGGGCCCGTGGCGAGGTCGGCCGCGCCGTCTCGGTGTTCCGGTTCGCCGCGGAGGAGGCCCGCCGCTTCAACGGCGGCGACGCCCAGCGCCTGGACACCGACGCCGGCGGCACCGGCCGGCTCGGCCTGACCCGCCGCTTCCCGCGCGGCGCGGTCCTCGGCATCGCCCCGTTCAACTTCCCGCTGAACCTGAGCGCCCACAAGGTGGCCCCGGCCATCGCCGTCGGTGCCCCGATCATCCTGAAGCCCGCCCCGGCCACCCCGATCTCCTCGCTGATCCTGGGCGAGCTGCTGGCCGAGACCGACCTGCCGGCCGGTTCCTGGTCCGTGCTGACGGTCCCCAACGACCGGATGCCCGCCCTGGTCCAGGACGAGCGCCTGCCCGTGATCTCCTTCACCGGTTCCGGCCCCGTCGGCTACTCGATCATGGAGTCGGTGCCGCGCAAGCACTGCACCCTGGAGCTCGGCGGCAACGGCGCCGCGGTCGTCCTCGGCGACTACGCCTCGGACGAGGACCTGGACTGGGCCGCGACCCGTATCGCGACCTTCTCCAACTACCAGGGCGGCCAGTCCTGCATCTCCGTGCAGCGCGTCATCGCGGACGCCTCGGTCTACGACCGGCTCGTCCCGAAGATCGTCGCCGCCGTCGAGGCCCAGGTCACCGGCGACCCGTCGGATGCCACCACCGATGTCGGCCCGCTGGTCAACGAGGACGCCGCCAAGCGCGTCGAGTCCTGGGTCGACGAGGCCGTGCAGGCCGGCGCCCAGCTGCTCACCGGCGGCAAGCGGGACGGTGCCACCTACGCCCCGACCGTGCTCGCCGAACTCCCGGACAACGTCACCCTCTCCTGCGAGGAGGTCTTCGGACCGGTGCTGTCCGTGCAGAAGGTGGACGGCGAGGCCGAGGCGTTCGCGGCCGTCAACTCCTCCAAGTACGGCCTGCAGGCAGGTGTGTTCACCCACGACCTGCAGACGGCCTTCCGCGCCCACCGCGCCCTTGAGGTCGGCGGCGTGATCATCGGTGACGTCCCCTCCTACCGCGCGGACCAGATGCCGTACGGCGGCGCCAAGCAGTCCGGCGTCGGCCGCGAGGGCGTCCGCTACGCCATGGACGACTACACCTACGAGCGCGTGCTGGTCCTCACCGGCCTCGCCCTGTAGTCCGCGAACAGGATCGAACCGATCCACCGACGTCGCCTGTGTTCCGCCTGGACAGCACGACAGCAGGTGACAACGAGACGGCCGGAGCCCACTGTGCGGGGGCTCCGGCCGTCTCGGCGTTCCCGTCGCTTCCGCCACCGCAGGCGGGTCAGTGGAGTGGATCCCGACCCGATCGGCGTCGGGGGGATGGTGGGCATGTCGGGAATCGGGTACATACGGACGAGTAGAGCCGGTTGGTACCGGTGGGTGCTTGCCCACGCGGACCGGCCGCGTCCACCCACTCAGAACGCGGCGAGGTGAGCTCCTCATGTCCGCACCATCCGCACCGAAGAACACGCCCAGGGTCACCGAGCGTGAAGCGCGCCAAGTGGCCGAGGCCGCACGCGAACAGGACTGGCACAAGCCGAGCTTCGCCAAGGAACTCTTCCTCGGGCGCTTCCGGCTCGACCTGATCCATCCCCATCCGCTTCCGCCCGCGGACGACGTGCGGCGCGGCGAGGCCTTCCTCGCCCGGCTGCGCCGGTTCTGCGAGACGAGAATCGACGGCGCCCTGATCGAGCGCGAGGCGAGAATCCCCGACGAGGTGATCCGCGGTCTCAAGGAACTCGGCGCGCTCGGGATGAAGATCGACCCCAAGTACGGCGGCCTCGGACTGACCCAGGTCTACTACAACAAGGCCCTCGCCCTGGTCGGCTCCGTGAGCCCGGCCATCGGCGCGCTGCTCTCCGCCCACCAGTCCATCGGTGTGCCGCAGCCGCTGAAACTCTTCGGCAGCCAGGAGCAGAAGGAAACCTTCCTGCCCCGGCTGGCCCGCACCGACATCTCGGCGTTCCTCCTCACCGAACCGGATGTCGGCTCCGACCCGGCCCGGCTCGCCACCTCGGCCGTCCCGGACGGGCCCGACTACGTTCTCGACGGGGTGAAGCTCTGGACGACCAACGGCGTCGTCGCCGATCTGCTCGTCGTGATGGCCCGGGTACCGAAGTCCGAAGGCCACAAGGGCGGTATCACGGCCTTCGTCGTCGAGGCGGACTCCCCGGGCATCACCGTCGAGAACCGCAACGCCTTCATGGGGCTGCGCGGCCTGGAGAACGGTGTCACCCGCTTCCACCGGGTCCGGGTCCCGGCCGCGAACCGCATCGGCCCCGAGGGCGCCGGGCTCAAGATCGCCCTCACCACGCTCAACACGGGACGGCTCTCGCTGCCCGCCATGTGCGTCGGCGCCGGGAAGTGGTGCCTGAAGATCGCCCGTGAATGGTCCGCGGTACGTGAGCAGTGGGGCAGGCCGGTCGCCCGGCACGAGGCCGTCGGCACCAAGATCTCCTTCATCGCCGCGACCACCTTCGCACTCGAAGCGGTGGTCGACCTCTCTTCGCAGATGGCGGACGAGAACCGCAACGACATCCGCATCGAGGCCGCCCTCGCCAAGCTGTACGGCTCCGAGATGGGCTGCCTGATGGCCGACGAACTCGTCCAGATCCGGGGCGGACGCGGCTTCGAGACCGCCGATTCCCTCGCCGCCCGCGGCGAGCGGGCCGTCCCCGCCGAACAGTTGCTGCGCGATCTGCGGATCAACCGGATCTTCGAGGGCTCGACCGAGATCATGCATCTGCTGATCGCCCGCGAGGCCGTGGACGCCCATCTGAAGGTCGCCGGGGACATCATCGACCCCGACAAACCCCTCTCCGCCAAGGCGAAGGCTGGCGCGAACGCGGCCGGCTTCTACGCCCGCTGGCTGCCCAGACTCGTCGCGGGACCCGGACAACTCCCGCGTACGTACGCTGAGTTCAACCCGTCCGGCCACCCCGACCTGTCCGCCCATCTGCGCTATGTCGAGCGCGCCTCACGGAAGCTCGCACGCTCCACCTTCTATGCCATGTCGCGCTGGCAGGGACGGATGGAGACCAAGCAGGGCTTCCTCGGACGGATCGTCGACATCGGCGCGGAACTCTTCGCGATGAGCGCGGCCTGCGTACGCGCCGAACTGCTGCGCTCCTCGGGCGACCACGGACGCGAGGCCTACCGGCTCGCCGACGTGTTCTGCCACCAGTCCCGCGTCCGGGTCGAGGAACTCTTCACCCGCCTGTGGTCCAACACCGACGACCTGGACCGGCGCCTGGTCGACGGCGTCCTGTCCGGTGCGTACACCTGGCTGGAGGAGGGCGTCATCGACCCGAGCGGCGAAGGACCGTGGATCGCCGACGCCACCCCGGGGCCGTCCGCCCGGGAGAACGTCCACCGGACCGTCCGCTGAACCACCGGCCGGGCCGGGCGCGTCCACTCACCGGACGCGCCCCGCCCGTTCGCGCGCGGTACAACCCCGTACGCGGGGACGCACTGTCCACGTCCACAGGCGATGCGGCAACAATGGGGGTCATGAGCGACAGCCCTGCCCCCCTCGCCGACCCGCACCTCGTCTTCGACGCAGCGGAAGGCCGCCGGGATCTCGTCATCCTCGGCTCAACCGGTTCCGTCGGCACTCAGGCCATCGACCTGGTGCTGCGCAACCCCGACCGCTTCCGCGTCACCGCGCTCTCCGCCGCCGGCGGACGGGTCGCCCTCCTCGCCGAGCAGGCGCGGCAGCTGCGGGTGCGCACCGTGGCCGTCGCCGCCCCGGACGCCGTACCCGCCCTGCGCGAAGCGCTGCGCGAGCAGTACGGGGCGGGCGAGCCGCTCCCCGAGATCCTGGCAGGGCCCGATGCCGCCGCACAGCTGGCGGCGAGCGACTGCCACACCGTGCTCAACGGGATCACCGGCTCGATCGGACTCGCCCCCACACTCGCCGCGCTGGAGGCGGGCCGCACACTCGCCCTGGCCAACAAGGAGTCGCTGATCGTCGGCGGCCCGCTGGTGAAGGCGCTGGCGAAGCCCGGCCAGATCATCCCGGTCGACTCCGAACACGCCGCGCTCTTCCAGGCGCTGGGCGCCGGCACCCGCGCCGACGTACGCAAGCTCGTCGTCACCGCCTCCGGCGGCCCCTTCCGGGGACGGACGAGGAGCGAGCTGGCGGACGTCACACGCGAGCAGGCCCTCGCCCACCCGACCTGGGCCATGGGACCGGTCATCACGATCAACTCCGCCACCCTGGTCAACAAGGGACTGGAGGTCATCGAGGCCCATCTCCTCTACGACATCCCGTTCGACCGGATCGAGGTCGTCGTCCACCCCCAGTCCTACGTTCACTCCATGGTGGAGTTCACCGACGGCTCCACCCTTGCCCAGGCCACGCCCCCGGACATGAGGGGCCCGATCGCCATCGGCATCGGCTGGCCCGCCCGCATCCCGGACGCCGCCCCGGCCTTCGACTGGTCGAAGGCGTCCAGCTGGGAGTTCTTCCCCCTCGACAACGAGGCCTTCCCGTCCGTGGGACTGGCCAGGCACGTCGGCACGCTCGGTGCCACCGCACCGGCCGTCTTCAACGCCGCCAACGAGGAATGCGTCGACGCATTCCTCGCCGGACGGCTGCCGTTCAACGGAATCATGGATACGGTCACCGCGGTGGTGACCGAACACGGCACCCCCGCCACGGGAACTTCGCTCACGGTCGCAGACGTCCTGGAAGCGGAGACCTGGGCACGCGCCCGGGCCCGTGAACTCTCGGCGAAAGCGACAGCGGAGGCGCGCGCATGAGTATTTCGACGGTCCTGTTGACGATTCTGGGCATCGTCGTCTTCGCCATCGGTCTGCTGTTCTCGATCGCCTGGCACGAGCTCGGGCACCTGTCGACCGCCAAGCTCTTCGGTATCCGCGTCCCCCAGTACATGGTCGGATTCGGACCGACGATCTGGTCCCGGAAGAAGGGCGACACCGAGTACGGGATCAAGGCCATTCCGGCCGGCGGCTACATCCGCATGATCGGCATGTTCCCGCCGGGCGAGGACGGACGCCTGGAGGCGCGGTCCACCTCCCCCTGGCGCGGCATGATCGAGGACGCCAGGTCCGCCGCCTTCGAAGAGCTCGAACCGGGTGACGAGAAGCGCCTCTTCTACACGCGCAAGCCCTGGAAGCGCATCATCGTGATGTTCGCCGGACCGTTCATGAACCTGGTCCTCGCCGTCGCGATCTTCATCGGTGTGGCGATGACCTTCGGCTTCCAGACCCAGACCACCGAGGTGGCGGGCGTCCAGCAGTGCGTGATCGAGCAGAGCACCAACCGCGACACCTGCAAGAAGTCCGACCCGGTCTCGCCCGCCAAGGAGGCGGGGCTCCAGAAGGGCGACAAGATCGTCGCCTTCGACGGGCAGAAGGTCGACGACTGGGCCACGCTCTCCGCGAAGATCCGCGACACCATCGGCCCCGCCACCATCACGGTCGAGCGCGACGGCCAGGAGAAGACCCTCCACGCCGTGCTCCAGAAGAACTCGGTGGCCAAGAAGGACTCCAAGGGCGAGGTGATCCCCGGCGAGTTCGTGGACGCCGGCTACCTCGGCTTCGCCGCCCAGACCGAGATCGTCCCGCTCTCGTTCGGCGAGTCGGTCGTCCGCATGGGAGACATGGTCGAGAGCGGCGTCGACTCGATGATCGCCCTGCCGTCCAAGATCCCGGGCCTGTGGGACGCCGCCTTCGGCGACGGCGAGCGGGCGGCGGACTCCCCGGTCGGCGTGGTCGGCGCGGCCAGGATCGGCGGCGAGGTGATGACGCTCGACGTCCCGGCGACGAACCAGATCGCGATGATGCTGTTCCTGCTGGCGGGCTTCAACCTCTCGCTGTTCCTCTTCAACATGCTGCCCCTGCTGCCGCTCGACGGCGGGCACATCGCCGGAGCGCTCTGGGAGGCCCTGCGCCGCAATGTGGCACGGGTCTTCCGGCGCCCCGACCCGGGCCCCGTCGACGTGGCCAAGCTGATGCCGGTCGCCTATGTCGTCGCCGGTGTCTTCATCTGCTTCACACTGCTGGTGCTGGTCGCCGACATCGTGAATCCGGTCAGGATCTCCTGACTCACCGGCCCTCCGTGCACCATGGGTGACGGCCCGGCACACAGTGTGTGCCGGGCCGTCGCTTTTCTGCGGCGCTCCCGCACACGGTGTGCGCCGGGACGCCGCCGGTGCCGTAACCTCGAAGGCCGGAGCCCGCCGATCTCGGGACCTTGATCCACACCTTGGGGATGCTCAGCGCATGACTGCGATTTCTCTCGGAATTCCGTCCGTTCCGACCAAGCTCGCCGACCGGAGGGTCAGCCGCAAGATCCAGGTCGGGTCGGTTGCGGTGGGCGGGGATGCGCCGGTGTCGGTGCAGTCGATGACGACGACGCGTACGTCGGACGTGGGTGCGACGTTGCAGCAGATCGCGGAGCTGACGGCGTCCGGCTGTCAGATCGTGCGGGTGGCGTGCCCGACGCAGGACGACGCGGACGCGTTGGCGGTGATCGCGAAGAAGTCGCAGATCCCGGTGATCGCGGATATTCATTTCCAGCCGAAGTACGTGTTCGCGGCGATCGACGCGGGCTGTGCGGCGGTGCGGGTGAATCCGGGGAACATCAAGCAGTTCGACGACAAGGTGAAGGAGATCGCGCGGGCGGCGAACGACGCGGGTACGCCGATCCGGATCGGTGTGAACGCGGGTTCGCTGGATGCGCGGTTGCTGGCGAAGTACGGGAAGGCGACCCCCGAGGCGTTGGTGGAGTCGGCGTTGTGGGAGGCGTCGCTCTTCGAGGAGCACGGTTTCCGGGACATCAAGATCTCGGTGAAGCACAACGATCCGGTGGTGATGGTGAATGCGTACCGTCAGCTGGCGGCTCGTTGTGACTATCCGTTGCATCTGGGGGTGACGGAGGCGGGCCCGGCGTTCCAGGGGACGATCAAGTCGGCGGTGGCGTTCGGTGCGTTGCTGTCGGAGGGGATCGGGGACACGATCCGGGTGTCGTTGTCGGCGCCGCCGGCCGAGGAGGTCAAGGTCGGTATCCAGATCCTGGAGTCGCTGAATCTGCGTCAGCGGCGGCTGGAGATCGTGTCGTGTCCGTCGTGCGGGCGGGCGCAGGTGGATGTGTACAAGCTGGCGGACCAGGTGACCGCGGGGCTTGAGGGCATGGAGGTTCCGCTGCGGGTGGCCGTGATGGGCTGTGTCGTCAACGGTCCGGGTGAGGCCCGTGAGGCGGACCTGGGTGTTGCGTCCGGCAACGGCAAGGGGCAGATCTTCGTGAAGGGCGAGGTCATCAAGACCGTTCCCGAGTCGAAGATCGTCGAGACGCTGATCGAAGAGGCCATGAAGATCGCCGAGCAGATGGAGAAGGACGGCATCGCCTCGGGCGAGCCCGAGGTGTCCGTCAGCTGAACCCATGACCCGCACCACAGCGCCCCGCCGGACGGACACCGACCGGCGGGGCGCTCCCGTGAGCGACCTCACGGAGCACCGCGGACCCTGTTCGCAGGCGCGTTCGGCACGGATCAGTCGCTTCGGTTAAAGTGCGGAAATCAGCAGACCGTATGGTGAGGCCCCCCTCGTGTTGACGCAGACCACCACCCGGGTGCTCGAACCCGGCGACCTCGGTGCCGCTCTCGCCGTCCTGGAGAGCGAGCCCGTCGCCAACGCCTTCGTGACATCCCGGGTCCAGATCGCGGGTCTCGACCCCTGGCGCCTCGGCGGCGAGATGTGGGGCTGGTACACCGACGGACGGCTCCGCTCGCTCTGCTACTCGGGCGCCAACCTCGTCCCCATCTGCGCCACCCCCGAGGCCGTGCGGGCCTTCGCCGACCGGGCCCGCCGGGCCGGCCGCCGCTGCTCCTCGATCGTCGGCCCCGCCGAGCCCACCGCCCAGCTGTGGCGGCTCCTCGAACCGGGCTGGGGCCCCGCCCGCGAAGTCCGGGCCAACCAGCCGCTGATGGTCGCCGAGCGCCCGTCCGCCGACATCGCCCCCGACCCACTGGTCCGCCGGATCGGCAAGGACGAGATGGACGTCCTGATGCCGGCCTGCGTGGCGATGTTCACCGAGGAGGTCGGCATCTCCCCGCTCGCGGGCGACGGCGGACTCCTCTACCAGGCACGCGTCGCCGAGCTCATCGGAGCCGGCCGCTCCTTCGCCCGGATCGAGGACGGCAAGGTCGTCTTCAAGGCCGAGATCGGCGCCGCGACCCCGCAGGCCTGCCAGATCCAGGGCGTCTGGGTCGCCCCCGAACACCGCGGCCGTGGGCTCTCCGAATCCGGCATGGCGGCGGTCCTGCGCTACGCACTGGCCGATGTCGCCCCCGTCGTCAGCCTCTACGTGAACGACTACAACACTCCCGCGCGCCGGGCCTATGCCCGGGTCGGTTTCCGGGAGACCGGCGCGTTCATGAGCGTGCTGTTCTGACCCTCCGGGCACCGGCGCCACCGCCCCGTACCCCGTACCCCGCCCCGGCCAGTAGGGTCGGCGCATGGCAGCAGACTCCGGGGGCGGCCCCCGCACTCCCAGCGTCCGGATCGGGCCCATCGATCTCGCCGCGCGCGTGGACGAGGCGCTCGCCGTGCAGGCCGTCGCCTTCGGCCTGGGCCCCGAAGAGATCGAGGTACGGCGCCACATCGTCCTCAGACACCTCGACCACCCGCACGCCCGCGCCTTCGGTGCCACCACCGCCGACGAGCGGCTCGTCGGCTTCGTCTACGGCATGCCGAACGAACGCGGCCAGTGGTGGTCCACCGTCGTCGAGCCCTACCTCCGCGCCACCGGCTGCGCGCACTGGCTCGACGACTCCTTCGTCATCACCGAGCTGCACGTCCTGCCGCGATTCCAGAACCGGGGCATCGGGCGCGCCCTGATCACCACCATCACCGACGCCGTGGACCAGCCCCGGTCCATCCTCTCCGCCATCGACACCGAGAGTCCGGCACGTGGCCTGTACCGCAGTCTCGGCTACCAGGACCTGGCACGTCAGGTGCTTTTCCCCAGTGCTCCCAAGCCGTACGCCGTGATGGGAGCGCCGCTCCCGCTGCGTCGCAAGGGCTGAGACCGTGGGCAATGGATTTCCGCCCACCCGGGCCACCCGGCTAACCTCCTGCACATCAACCTTTCCGAGCAGGAGTTCACCATGGCCCAGGTCCAGCGCATGTCCCGATTGATGATCAAGACACTGCGCGACGACCCGGCCGACGCCGAGACGCTCAACCACAAGCTGCTCGTCCGGGCCGGTTACGTTCGTCGCACCGCGGCCGGAATCTGGACCTGGCTGCCACTCGGCAAGAAGGTCCTGGAGAACATCACCCGCGTCGTCCGCGAGGAGATGGACGCCATCGGCGGCCAGGAGGTGCTGCTCCCCGCACTGCTGCCCAAGGAGCCGTACGAGGCGAGCGGGCGGTACGACGAGTACGGCGACCTGCTGTTCCGGCTGAAGGACCGCAAGGGCGCCGACTACCTCCTCGGCCCCACCCACGAGGAGATCTTCACCCAGGTCGTCAAGGACATGTGCTCGTCCTACAAGGACCTGCCCGTGATCCTGTACCAGATCCAGACCAAGTACCGCGACGAGGCCCGCCCCCGGGCCGGCGTGCTGCGCGGCCGCGAGTTCCAGATGAAGGACTCGTACTCCTTCGACACCACCGACGAGGGTCTCGCCGAGGCGTACCGGCTCCACCGCGCCGCCTACATCCGGATCTTCGAGCGGCTCGGCCTCGACCACCGCATCGTCTCCGCCGTCTCCGGCGCCATGGGCGGCTCGGCGTCCGAGGAATTCCTCGCGCCCGCCCCGGCCGGTGAGGACACCTTCGTCGACTGCCCCGCCTGCGACTACGCCGCCAACACCGAGGCCGTGACCTTCAAGGCCACCCCCGCGGACGGCTCGGCGCACGGCCCCGTCGAGGAGCTGGACACCCCCGACACCCCGACCATCGAGACGCTCGCCGCGCACCTCGGCGTCCCGGCCTCCGCCACCTTGAAGAACCTGCTGGTCAAGGTCGACGGCGAGATCGTGGCCGTGGGCGTGCCGGGCGACCGCGAGGTCGACCTGGGCAAGCTCGGCGAGCACCTCGCCCCCGCCGTCGTCGAGCTGGTCACCGCCGAGGACTTCGAGGGCCGTCCCGACCTGGTACGCGGCTACGTCGGCCCGCAGGGCCTGGAGAAGGTCCGCTACATCGCCGACCCGCGCGTCGCCCCCGGCACCGCCTGGATCACCGGCGCCAACCAGGAGGGCAAGCACGCGAAGAACGTCGTCGCGGGCCGCGACTTCGAGGTCGCCGACTACCTCGACGTCGTCGTCGTCGAGCCGGGCGACCCCTGCCCCCAGTGCGGCACCGGCCTCCAGGTGGACCGCGCCATCGAGATCGGCCACATCTTCCAGCTCGGCCGCAAGTACGCCGACATCTTCTCCCTCGACGTCCTCGGCCAGCAGGGCAAGCCGGTCCGCGTCACGATGGGCTCGTACGGCATCGGCGTCTCCCGTGCGGTGGCCGCCCTCGCCGAGCAGACCGCCGACGACAAGGGCCTGTGCTGGCCCCGCGAGATCGCCCCGGCCGACGTGCACGTCGTCGCGGCGGGCAAGGCGCTCCAGACCGAGCTGGCGCTCGACGTCTCCGAGAAGCTGAACGCCGCCGGCCTGCGGGTCCTGGTCGACGACCGCCCGGGAGTCTCGCCCGGCGTGAAGTTCACCGACTCCGAGCTCATCGGCGTCCCGAAGATCCTGGTCGCAGGCCGCCGCTCGGCCGAGGGTGTCCTGGAGCTGAAGGACCGCCGCACCGGCGAGCGCGAGGAGCTCACCGTCGACGAGGCGATCGCCCGCCTCACCGCCTGACACCGCAGAAAGCCGCAGGCCCTCGCGCACCGCGCGGGGGCCTGCGGCTTCCGGTCCTCAGAGCCAGCTCGCGAACTCCAGCGTCAGCTCGCCCTCCTGGCGGCGGCCTGCTGTCAGTGCCCGGGTCCCCGACTCCACCGCACGGAACAGCGTCCAGCCGTGCAGCCGCTCCCGGTCCACGTCCAGCGAATCGGCGAGCTTCTTGATCCGCCGCCGGGCCGTCACCGGGCCTCCGGGCGAGGCGATCAGGTCCTCGACGCGGTCGCGCACCAGGCGCGCCAGGTCGTAGGCGCGCTCACCGACCAGCGGCTCGGGACCGACCGTCAGCCACGGCACCCGCTCACCGGCCAGCACCTTGCTCTGGCGGAAATTGCCGTGCAGCAGCAGGAGTTCGGGGGAGTGGGCGATCAGCTCCTCGCGCGCCGCGAGCGCCGCGGCGACCAGCGGCTCCAGCCCCGGGGCGGCCGCCGCGCAGGCACGCATCGGCTCGATGCGGCGCCCGGTCCGCTCGGCGACCGTCTCGAAACCGTGCCCGGGCGGTGGCTCGACCCACAGCCGGCGCACCGTCCCCGCCGCTTCGAGCAGCGCCTTCGCCTCCGGCAGCGAGCGCAGCGACACCTCGGGGTGCAGCCGCTCCAGCAGCAGCGCGCCGGGTCCGGAGGCGACGAGCCGCACCGCGCCCCAGCCGTTCCAGTGGGCCAGTGCCGCCCGCTCCAGCTCAGGCGCGGCCCCGGGCGGTGCGATCTTCAGCGCGGCCGGTGTGCCGTCGGCACACGTCACCAGCAGGACCAGACTGCTGCGGCCCCCCGGGGCGGCGACCCGCTCCACGGCCGGCCCGCCGGTGGCGGACAGCGCTTCCTCGGCCAGTGCGGGAAGCCGCGCCAGCCAGTCGGCGGCGGCCGCGTCCCCGTACGACTCGCCCAGCGCCCGCACCAGACGCTGCGGCGGTTCGAAACCCATACGTGCTTTGTTCCCTTTCAGAGCGTCTTCAGTGCGCCGCGCCGGACCCGTTCGTCGTATCGGACCCCCGCTGCGCACCGGACCCGGCGTTCGCGGCCGTCCCCGCCTTCGCGCCGGTGCCGTCGGCGGTCCGCTCGACGAGCCCGGGAAAGGCTACGCCGCTGCCCCGCCAGCGGACCGCGCGGACCGCGGCCTCCCGCAGCGCGTCGGCGGCCTCCCGCCTGAGCGGCCCCTCGGCGGCCCGGACGAGATCGGAGTACACGCCCGCGACCCGGTCCTCCAGCACGGCCGCCAGCCGCACCGCCGCGGCCGGGTCGGGCACCGCGAACGGCAGAGCGTACGCGGCCTGCGCCGCCACCGGCTCACCGCCCAGCCCGCGCACCGTCCGCACCAGCGCGTCGCGCCGGGCCCGGTGCGCGTGGTAGGCGGCCGTGGCCTCGGTCCGGCGGCCCTCGGCGACCCGGCCGCCGACCACTCCGTATCCGTACACCGCCGCGTGTTCGGCGGCCAGGGCCGCTTGGGCTGCCTTCTGTGTCCCGGCGCTCATGACGAGGTCTCCTTGGCCAGTTCGGTCAGCAGATGGGCGTGGGCCGCGCCCGCCGCCGCGATCGACGCCAGCAGCCGGGCCAGCTCCGGCGGGGCCTCCATGAGGGCCGCCAGGTGCGTGTCCGCGGCGCGGCGCTCCGCCGTGGCCAGTTCCCTGACTGCGGCCTTGGCACCGGTCGCGCGCGAGCGCGTGAAGGCGAGCGCCTGCGAGTCGTCGGGAGCCAACGCCTTCGCGTGGGCCCGTACGGCGTCCCGCAGCGGCGAGAGCCCGGCGGTGGTCGCCGGATGGGTCCTGATCACGTGCTCGTAGCCGCCGAGCAGTTCCAGGCTGGTCCGCGCGGCAGCGGCCCGGATCCGCTTCTCCGTCCGTGCCGCGGAGGCCTGTTCGGCCGCGGTCGCCGCCCCTGACCGGCCGGATTCCTTCTCGCTGCCGGGCCCGTCACCGCAGCCGGTCAGCACCGCCCCCAGGGCGATCGCTCCCGTCGCGGTGAACACACCTCTGCGCGTCGTCCCCGTGCGCCGCACCTGTTCTCCTTCGGGCCTGTACCTGACTTGACGGGATCTGTCCTGAAGTGATCACCGCAGGCGAGCGTACCCGCGGCCGGGGAGCCGGGGGACGGCAACACCCCTCGGGACCGGATACCCTTTGACCTGACACGCGACGATCCCACAACAGCACACGCGGCCGAGGAGTCACCCGGATGAGCACCACCCAGAGCGAGAGGCTGCGCGGGCTGCTCGAACCGCTCGTCAGCGCCGAACAGCTGGACCTCGAGGAGATCGAGGTGTCCCGGGCCGGCCGCCGCCGTGTGCTGCGCATCGTCGTGGACTCCGAAGAGGGCGTCGAGCTGGACGCCTGCGCCGAGCTGAGCCGCGCGATCTCCGAGAAGCTCGACGAGACCGACGCGATGGGCGACGGCGAGTACGTCCTCGAAGTCAGTTCCCCCGGTGCCGACCGTCCGCTGACGGAGCACCGCCACTACGTACGTGCCACGGGCCGCCTGGCCAAGTTCCACCTGCACGAGGGCGGCGAGCTGGTGGCCCGCATCCTCGCGGTGGACGAGGAGGGCCTCGACCTCGAAGTGCCGGGCGTCAAGGGCCGCAGGCCCACGTCCCGCCGGGTCGCCTTCGACGAGATCGCCAAGGCGCGCGTGGAGATCGAATTCAGCCGCAAGGACAAGAAGGAAGAGGAGGCGTAGCCGTGGACATCGATGTGAAGCTCTTGAAGGGCTTGGCACAGGACAAGGAGATCCCCTTCGACGTGCTCGTCGAGGCGATCGAGTCGGCCCTCCTCATCGCCTACCACCGTACCGACGGCAGCTACCGCCGCGCGCGAGTGAAGCTCGACGAGCGCGGCCATGTGACGGTGTGGGCGAAGGAGGACCCGGCCGACCTTGAGGAGGGCCAGGAGCCCAAGGAGTTCGACGACACCCCGTCCGGTTTCGGCCGGATCGCCGCGACCACCGCCAAGCAGGTCATCCTGCAGCGGCTGCGCGACGCCGAGGACGACAAGACCTTCGGCGAGTACGCGGGCCACGAGGGCGATGTCGTCACCGGCGTCGTCCAGCAGGGCAAGGACCCGAAGAACGTCCTGGTCGACATCGGCAAGCTGGAAGCGATCCTGCCGGTGCAGGAGCAGGTGCCGGGCGAGGAGTACACCCACGGCCTGCGGCTGCGCACGTACGTCGTACGGGTCGCCAAGGGTGTGCGCGGCCCGTCCGTGACGCTGTCGCGGACCCACCCCAACCTCGTGAAGAAGCTCTTCGCGCTGGAGGTGCCGGAGATCGCCGACGGTTCCGTCGAGATCTGCGCGATCGCCCGCGAGGCCGGTCACCGCACCAAGATCGCGGTCCGCTCGACCCGCTCCGGGCTGAACGCCAAGGGAGCCTGCATCGGCCCGATGGGCGGCCGGGTGCGCAATGTCATGGCCGAGCTGCACGGCGAGAAGATCGACATCGTGGACTGGTCGGACGATCCGGCCGAGATGGTCGCCAACGCGCTGTCACCCGCGCGGGTGAGCGAGGTCGAGGTCGTCGACCTCGGTGCCCGGTCCGCCCGGGTCACCGTGCCGGACTACCAGCTGTCGCTGGCGATCGGCAAGGAGGGGCAGAATGCCCGCCTCGCCGCCCGCCTCACCGGCTGGCGCATCGACATCCGCCCGGACACCGAGACCGACGCCGAGCGCGACGTGGCCGACCGGGAGCGGGCCGAGCGGGCCCGCGAGCGGTCCGAGCGCCGCTGACCGGTCCGCGGGAATACACCCGCGGGGAATACATCTCGGCGGCAGGCCGCTGAGATCACGACAACATCCGTTCGATTTTTGCCCCAAAGAGGTGAGGTCGGTGCGGGGAGGTAGACTTAACCGTGTCTGGCCGGACGCACGCCCGCGCTTGCCCTGAGCGAACCTGTGTGGGATGCCGGGAGCGGGCGGCCAAGAGCGAGCTGCTGCGCATCGTCGCGGACGGGGACGACTGCGTCCCCGATCCTCGCGGTACGCTGCCCGGCCGGGGTGCCTACGTACACCCCGCCTCCGTCTGTCTGGACCTGGCGGTTCGCCGCCGGGCCTTCCCCCGGGCCTTCAAGGCCAAGGGGCCGTTCGACCCCGCCGCAGTGCAGCGGTTCGTCGAACGGGTGACACCGTAAGAAATGAACGGCACGGGACCCCGTGCGGTCAGGTACCTCGCGAGTTGGAAGTAGGTCGAGATTGCGATGAGCACTCGATGAGTACGCGATGAGTACGCCCATGAAGTAGCGACGGTCCGGCGGTAACCCGGACCTAAAAGGAGCGAAGTGGCTAAGGTCCGGGTATACGAACTCGCCAAGGAGTTCGGCGTCGAGAGCAAGGTCGTCATGGCCAAGCTCCAAGAACTCGGTGAATTCGTCCGTTCGGCGTCCTCGACGATCGAGGCGCCGGTTGTACGCAAGTTGACTGACGCACTGCAGGGGCCCGGCGGCAACGCCGGCAAGTCCGCTGCAAAGCCTGGCGCGCCCCGCAAGGCGACGCCCGCAAAGCCCGCAGCGCCCTCCCCGGCCGCTGCGGCACGTCCCGCTGCCCCGAAGCCCGGCGCCCCGGCCCCCAAGCCGGCCCCCGCCGCCCCGGCGAGCAGCACCCCCGCAGCGCCTTCCGCGCCGACTCCCGGCCCGCGTCCGGGCCCGAAGCCCGCGCCCAAGCCCGCTCCGGTGACCCCGGTGCCCGCCGCCGAGTTCTCGGCTCCGGCTCCGGCCCAGCCCGCTGCCCCGCAGCAGGCCCCGCGACCCACGGGTGCCACGCCCGGGCCTCGACCTGCCGGTGGCCACGCCCGTCCGGCCCCGGCCGGCGGGCGACCGGTGGGAGGAGCACGCCAACCCGGACGCGTCGGTGCCCACCGGGGTGGTGCGCAGCTGGTCGCGGCGGC